>CAXTCH010000107.1:0-9454 GCA_964241945.1 uncultured Mucilaginibacter sp. | reverse complement strand
GCCGCCTTATGTAAATTACTACCGCTGGTTGTGCCCCTCTAAACCCGAGGTGCAGACTTATCTGGAAGATCAGGTCAACACTATCCTCAAAAATGATTACGTTGATGGCATTCACCTGGATTACGTGCGTTTTTGCGACGTAATATTGCCGGTCAACTTATGGAGCAACTACCACATTGGACAAACGCGGGAGCTGCCCGAGTATGATTATTGTTATTGCGACGTATGCCGCAGCAACTTTAAAGCCTGGCGTGGTACGGAGGTAAAAGACATTGAATTTCCCGAAGCCAGCCTTTCGTGGCGCTTATACCGTTATAATGCTATTACTAACGTGGTTAATAAATTATCCAAGGTAGCAGCCGACCATAAAAAGGCCATCACTGCTGCGGTTTTTCCTACACCCGAGGTTGCCCGGCGCAATGTACGGCAGGATTGGACCAACTGGAACCTGACCGGCGTTTGCCCGATGATTTACCATGGCTTTTACAAAGAGAAAGTAGCCTGGATTGGC
The DNA here is from genome assembly GCA_964241945.1 of uncultured Mucilaginibacter sp. Classification (GTDB taxonomy): domain Bacteria; phylum Bacteroidota; class Bacteroidia; order Sphingobacteriales; family Sphingobacteriaceae; genus Mucilaginibacter. The sequence continues at coordinate 8,943 of CAXTCH010000107.1, read as the reverse complement.
GATGCCGTAACCGAAGGTGTGCATTTTTTAAGCGGCCGCTTCCCTTTGTATGCAGGCCTTTACCTGCCCGACTTTAAAAGCAATGATGAATTGCAGCAGGGAATTGAACTGGCGCTGCAACATGGCGCAGCCGGCGTTTCCCTGTTTGGCGGCCCGAATGAGGGGGTGCTGAAGACATTAAAAACCGCAACGGATAACAGCTTAGCGCACCTGTAATGAAGAAAATTGGTTGCTGCCTGTTATTGTTTACCCTGCTAAGCGCAAAATTTTCTTATGGGCAGCAGCCTGCTATTCGCAACCATTACAGTACCGAAAACAAGGTACCGCGTTTGCAGATAGAGCGGAGCATGATTTTTACGCCGGACAGCAGTTGGCTGTATTCGCACCATCCGTCCATTATCAGTTTCAAAGGTAAACTATTCGCTATATGGTCAAACGGCCTGAAGGATGAAGATTCACCGGGCCAGCGGGTGGTATATGCAGTTTCAGCAGACTTTAAGCACTGGTCGGTACCGAAAGTATTAACCACACCTTCCAAAACCAATGATACGCTGAATGTGCTGACTGCAGCCGGCTGGTATCAGCATAACGGTACACTGGTAGCTTATTTTGGCGAATACACCAGGCATCGTACCCAAACTAAACTGTGGGCTAAAACTACAACTGATGGCATTCACTGGAGCGGGCCTGTTGATTTACATATTCCCTTAATTCCCAATCACGGGCCGCAACGGCTTAATAGCGGTCGGTTGCTCATCAGCGGTAATTTTACTTTCCCTTATACTGATAATCAAAAGGGTATATCAGGCTGGAAAATGAGCAGCTTCTATGCGCCCGATTTATACACACAAGATAATTCGGCCACCTTTTACGCCCCGGCAGACAAAAATGGATTGCCGCCGTTGTGTGAAGGTTCTTTTTTTCAAACACCTGATAATACTATCCATATGCTGCTGCGGGTAACCGGCAAGGGCTGGAAGGGCCGGCTGTGGCTTATTGAAAGTAAGGACAATGCCCAAAGCTGGTCAAAACCAACAGAAACCGGCTTTACTGATAACGACAGTAAGTTCCATTTCGGGCATTTACCCGACGGGCGGATTTATTACGTGGGCATTCCGGATACCCTGCATCATTATGACCGTAATCCCTTAATTTTATCCCTTTCATCCGACGGAAGGAGTTTTGACAAAAATTATATCATCAGCGACGAATTGTATCACCTGAAAAAAGAAGGTTTGTGGAAAGGCGGCCAGTACGGTTATCCGCATACCCTGATTCAGGATGGCTATATGTATATTATTATTTCGCGTCAAAAAGAATCTGTTGAAGTATTACGTTTTAAACTTAACCAGCTTAAATAAGTATTTGATTAACCTATGTATATGAAGAAAACTTTTGCTGCCATCAGAAAGGCAGCGTTCCTTCCTGCCCTGATGGCATCTGCCGGTTTGTGGTGCAGCCCGCCGGCTCATGCCCAAACCCGCACAGCGGCTCACTTAACTCAATATGTAGATCCGTTTATCGGCACCGGTTTTCATGGCCACGTATTTTTAGGCGCTAATGTACCTTTCGGAGCAGTGCAACTCGGCCCTTCCAACATTTCCGAAGGCTGGGACTGGTGCTCGGGCTACCACATTTCTGATTCTACTATCATTGGCTTTCAGCACACCCACCTGAGCGGAACCGGCATCGGTGACCTCGGCGACATCTCCATCATGCCTACCACCGGGCCGGTTAAGGTAACAAAAGGCAGCCTTAAAAATATGGAAAGCGGGTATGTATCACTGTTCAGCCATAAGGATGAAACGGCACAACCGGGATATTACGCGGTAAAACTGAAACGTTATAATATCGGCGTACGCCTGACCGCCTCTAACCGGGTGGGTTTTCATGAATATACTTTCCCGAAATCCGACCAGTCGCACATCGTGATTGATTTACAGGAAGGTTTGGGCTGGGACCGCCCGACCAAGACCTTCATTCAACAAATTAATGATACCACAGTGTCCGGATACCGCTATTCTACAGGCTGGGCGGTTGATCAGCGTATTTATTTTACGGCTATCTTTTCCAAGCCTATTAAAAATTTTGCGGTGTACGACAGCACCATGGCAAAAACCGGCAACACTGCAGAAGGTGTAAAAATTAAAGGCGTAGCCAGCTTCGCTACTACTGCCGGTGAAAAAATCCTGATCAAAGTCGGCATTTCTCCGGTAAGCACTACCAATGCCCTGGCTAATATCAAAGCCGAAATTCCCGGCTGGAACTTTGATTATGTGCGTGGCGCTGCTGCTGCTGCCTGGGACCACGAGTTGCAAAAAGTAGCGCTGAAAACCAACGATGAAAATAAAAAGCGTATTTTCTATACGGCGTTTTATCATACCATGATAGCGCCCTCCACCTTTAATGATGCCAACGGCGATTATTGGGGAACGGACAAAAAAGTACACACCAACGCTGATTTTACTAACTTAACTACCTTCTCGTTATGGGATACCTACCGGGCCGCGCACCCGGTATATACGCTGTTGCAGCCGGAACGGATAAACAATATTGTAAATACCATGCTGGCTGTTTACCAACAGCAGGGCAGCTTACCCATGTGGCATTTAATGGCGAACGACAACTATTGCATGGTAGGCTATAGTGCTGTACCGGTACTGGCCGACGCTATACTAAAAGGCTATAAAGGCTTTGATGTCAACTTGGCTTATCAGGCCATGAAAGCCACCGCCATGCGCGATACTTTGGCTATTAAGTTTGTGAAGAAGTTAGGTTACATTCCTGCCGACAGCACCGCAAACTCGGTATCCATGGGTATGGAATATGCCATTGACGACTGGTGCCTGGCGCAGGTGGCCAAGAAAATGGGCAAGCAGGAGGATTATGCTTATTTCAGTAAGCGGGGTGAATACTACAAAAATTATTATGACCCTAAAGTTGGCTTTATGCGTGGCCGTATGTCGGCCAATACCTGGCGTACGCCGTACAGTCCGTTTATTTCCATACACGAACATGGCGATTTTACTGAAGGTAACGGCTGGCAATATACCTGGCTGGCTCCGCAGGATGTAGAAGGTTTAATTAACCTGCTGGGCGGCGATCAGAAATTTACCAAAAAACTTGATTCCCTGTTTTTTGTGCAGGGCGACATGGGTAAAGAAAAATCACCGGATATTTCGGGTTTGATCGGGCAATATGCGCATGGTAACGAGCCGGGGCATCACACCACTTACCTGTATGTGTATGCCGGCCATCCGGAAAAAACCGCTGAAAAAGTACGGTTTATTATGAAGAACTTTTATACCAGCAAGCCGGACGGTATTATTGGTAATGAAGATGTAGGCCAGATGTCGGCCTGGTACGTGCTTTCTTCATTGGGCTTCTATCAGGTAAATCCGGCCAATGGTAATTTCGTTTTCGGTAGTCCGATTTTTGACGAAGCCACCTTAAAATTACCGGGCGATAAGTCAATGCGTATTGCTACCAAAAACAACAGCGATAAAAATATTTATATTCAGCGCATTACGCTGAACGGCAAACCTTATACGAAGACCTATATTACCTATGCTGATTTGATGCAGGGCGGAGATTTAGTGTTTGAGATGGGCAGTACACCAAGTACTACCTATGGTAAACAATTAAAAGACCGTCCGCATTCGAAAATGCTGTAAGGGTAAGATTATATTCTGCTTAAGTTCCTCAACACATCATTGCGAGGAACGAACCCATCCCGAATAGTACAGAGGAAACTTGTATAGTTGCTCTGTAAGCCGAGGATGGGTTCGTTCCTCGCAATGGTGTGTTTCCTTATACTTTCTTTTAAGAATACGCGTTTAATATTCAATTTTAAATACGGCTGCCTGCACTAATCCGCTTTGATTTTGCAGGTTGGCAGGCAAGGACAGTTGAATAGCGCCGCTATCATTTTTCCATTTTATTTTTTGCTTAACTCCCAATAAGCTAACCTTCTTTGGTTTTTTATCAGTTTGCAGATGAAAGGTTAAACCGGCAGGTAAAGTCACGTTATCTTTTCCTTTATTTGCCAGCACAAAGGCATATACGGTATTACTGTTTTTCGCTTTAGTATAATAAACATTCCCTTCAGAATATGGCGCCACAGCAGTAGAACCATATACACTTTCGCCATTTAACTTTATCCAGCTGCCGATTTGTTTTAACCGGTCGTATGCTACCGGGTCCCAGTCACCATCGGGACCGGGACCGATGTTCATCAGCAGATTACCGCCGCGCGAAATAATTTTTACCAGTAAGGTTACAATCTCATTCGCCGATTTATAATGATCGCCGGGCACATAACTCCATGAATTGCCCATCGTGATGCAGCTTTCCCAGGGATGGTCGAGCGGAGCATCGGGTACCTGCTGCTCAGGTGTAGTATAGTTCTCATAAGGGCCGGCAACGGTGCGGTCAACCACAATTAATCCGGGCTGGTTGGTTCGTGCCATGGTGGCAATGCGCGGCATATCAATATCCTGATTATAAGTAATAGTGCGCTGCCAGTCCACAGTAGTATCTATCGTACTTTTTGGCCGCACCCATCCGCCGTCTAACCATAAGATATCTACCTTACCATAACCAGTCATCAGTTCCTGGATCTGATTATAAGTAAAATCCTTAAACTTTTGCCAACGCTCCGGATATTTAGCCGGATCATAATTTACGTTACGGTCTTTAGGCGGAAAGTAAGGCCACCAATAAGACTCGGTGTGCCAGTCGGGCTTGGAAAAGTAGGCGCCGATCATAAAGTTTTCTTTCCGGAAAGCATTAAATATCTCTTTAGTTACGTTACTGCGCGGATTGGCAGAAAACGGCGTTTTAGCGCTGGTAATTTTATAGTCCGTTTGTTGGGTATCAAACATGCTAAATCCATCGTGGTGTTTGGTGGTAAATACCACATACTTCATTCCGGCATTTTTAGCTGCGGTTACCCATTTTTCCGGATTAAATTTTACCGGATTAAATGTGGTTTGCAAATTTTCATACGCTTTTTTGTATTCGTTGTAACTGGCGCTGTAAGGACCGCGACGCTGCGTCCACCCCTCATCTTCGGGGCATATGCTCCAGCTTTCTACTACGCCCCATTCGCTATAGGTACCCCAGTGCATAAACAGGCCAAACTTTAAATCCTGCCATTGATGCAGCTTGCGTTTCACCAGCGAATCGGTAGGCGCAACATAGGCTTTTGACATGTTGTGCTGCTGGGCGCTAAGCCCCTGCCCCAGCATGAGTAACCATGCACAATAAAAGATTTTTTTCATTGAAGAGTTTTATAAAAACAGATGCTGAACACTTAGTGTGCCGAATACACTATTGTATAGGACTATTATTTTCCTTTTCTGGCCTTTTCCTATGCTTTAGGTAGACTTTTTTATGTGATAATGAGTAAGGTATGCTCCAAATACCGGATAATTATTTATTTACAGCGGCAAAGGCAGAAAAACATGCAGACAGGATAAACAAATGTCTAAAAATCTCTAAACACTTATACCTAAATTTTAACATTTACTTGCACGATATTGATAAATTTTAGTTTTAATAAAATTTATGATAATCTGTTACAAATTTGTTACCTTGCGGTACGTCCTGATTAGATCAACTATAACTTTAAACCATTGAAAACTGTTAAGGCTGATATTTCTACTTTGTGGAAACAGATAAGTTTAGAGGCTGATTTAAAGGCTTTTGAGCTGCTGTTTCATACTTTAAATACAAAGCTGATTAAGTTTAGCATTTTTTATGTGAAACAACGGGAAGTAGCAGAAGAGATTGTAGCCGACGTATTTGTGAAATGCTGGGAAAACCGGACGGAATTGATTCACCTTGTTAACCCTGAAACTTATTTGTTTGTAGCGGTAAAAAACCAGTCTATAAATTATCAAAAAAAGTTTTCTACCATTCACCTGGTTGAACTTGAAACTACACATGAAGTAGCCTTGGTTAATTTATATGATCCGCAAAAGGAACTGGAACGCAAAGAGCTTCATTTTTTAATGGATAGGGCCATTGCCACCCTGCCCCCCCAGGCCTGCCTTGTATTTAAGTTAATTAAGGAGGATGGCCTGAAATATAAAGAGGTGGCCGAAATTTTAGATATTTCGCCCCGTACGGTGCAAACGCAACTTTTCAGGGCTATAAAAAAATTGAGCATGCTGCTGACTTCGCAGGCTGCTTCAAAACCATACAGCAATATGTTTTCAGTTAAACCTGTTGCCCATCTTAGCTTAGTATTAATTTTTTGTAAAATAATTTTGATATCGTTGTAGGCAATTTTTCACCAAACTTTGTCCTACAATTAAAAGAAAGCATTTTATACATTCTGATGATAAGCGAAAGATTTGTTGAACTACTCACAAAAAAGCTCTCTGGTGAATTAAGCACAGAGGAAGCTGTTGAGTTCGACAACTTTTTAGCTGATAGTCAGGAGAACAGGCAGCATTATCAATGCCTGGAAGATTACTGGATGCAGGATCGCGAAGAATACTCAAACAGTGACCTGATGTTTCAAAAAATTGTGGGCAAACTACAGGTACCGGAAACGGCAACGCAACCCGTACCTGCTGTGCGAAATACACGGTCATATCTGTGGCGCAGCCTGGCAGCAGCCATAGTATTGCTGATATGCGCATCTGCCGCTTATTGGCTTTACACGCATACAGACGCCAATACTGCCGACTTGCAACTAACGCGGGTACCCAACCGGACTAAAACAAAAATTGTACTGAGCGATGGTACAAAAGTTACCTTGAACTCAGCAACTGACTTTAAATATCCGCCTGCTTTTACAGGAAACACACGCGAGGTGTATTTAAATGGTGAAGCGTTTTTTGAAGTGACCAAAGATCGTAAACACCCGTTTATTGTGCATACCGGGAAAATGAACGTAAAAGTTTTAGGAACCGAATTTAATGTAAAATCATACGCTAACGATGCCACAACCGAGACTACGCTTATCAGAGGTTCGGTTGAAATCACGCTGGCCGACCGACCTTCGGACCGGATTATACTGAAGCCGCACGATAAATTGATTTTAAATAATAATTACGATAAAAAGAGCCGCCTGCATAACCGGCTGGCTAACATGATACAGCCCAGAAGGCATATTAATTATACCTTAACCGATTTTACTTACTTTAGAGCGAATGACAGCACTGTTGTAGAAACTTCATGGCTGGACAATAAATTGACCTTCAAGAATGAAAGTTTTGCCGGGCTGGCCAATCAGTTAGAAAGATGGTACGGTGTAAAAATAAAATTTAAGAATGATGTCCTGAAAGATTACCATTTTAGCGGCGAATTTCATAACGAAAATATACGCGAAGCCTTGGCAGCCCTTCAGGTTGCCGAGCCCTTTAAATATAAATTGAAAGAACTAAATGTTTATATCTATTAACTTAATTAAACCCAGATTGCAGCTTATGGTATAAAAAGATTTACAAAAAAAACGGGAGCTACTGAGTAGTAACCCCCGGCAAAGATGACGACTCACAAATTGATAATGCAACATTCTCTGGTACAGAACATTGCTATTTAATCACTCACCTTTAATTAAGTAAAATTATGAAATATTTTAAACATCCTGGTAAGGATGTAAGGGATAAATATTGGCTATTAAAGTCTGTATTAATAATGAAATTGACCTGTATTTTAATAGTATTTTTTAACCTTCAGGCGGTAGCTAACAGCTACTCGCAGTCGAAAGTTACGATTGATGCCAAATCAGTTGATTTCAAAAAGGTTATCAACCTTATACAAAAGCAAACCAACTATCACTTTGTTTTCAGCGAACGTAAAATTCCAGCTACTCAAAAAGTAGATATTAACGTTGAGAATGAAGATGTTACCACCGTATTGGACAAGATGCTGAACAACACCGGTTACACCTACAAACAAATGGGCAACAACCTGATTGTAATCACCCGTAACTCGGCTGAGGCTTTTGCATCAGTAACCGGCAAGGTAGTGGACGAAAAAGGCGAACCATTGCCAGGAGTAACCGTAAAAATAAAAGGCACTTCAACTGCAACAGCTACCAATGCTGACGGTGCTTTCCAAATCAATGCAGCTGATGATGCTACACTGGTAATTTCGTTTTTAGGCTATGAAACTCAAGAAGTAGCGGTAGGCGGAAGAAGTGTGATTACTATATCCATGATTCCGGCTAATAAAAGCTTGAATGAAGTTGTGGTTACGGCTTTAGGTATTCGTAAAGAAGAGCGTAACTTAGGTTATGCACTTAGTACAGTAAACGGCAATGCATTAAATCAAGCTAAAGAAACCAACGTTGCACTTTCTCTTGAAGGCAGGGTGGCAGGTTTAAATATCAGCGGCACAAATGGTGGTCCGGCTTCTTCAGCACGTATATTACTGCGTGGTGTAACCAGCTTAGGTGCTGTTACCGGCCCCCTATTTGTAATTAACGGCGTACCAATGGATAACTCACAAAGAGGTTCATCAAGTGAATGGGGTGGTGCTGATTACGGTGATGGTATTTCAAACTTAAATCCTGATGATATTGAAAGCATGACTATTTTGAAAGGTCAGGCTGCATCAGCTTTGTATGGTACCCGTGCATCAAACGGTGTAATTTTGATTACTACCAAAACCGGCAAAAAAGGTACACCATATGGCGTTGAATATAACACCAACTATCAGTTTGATATCCCTGTTAATAACTTCGACTTTCAAACTGAATATGGCCAGGGTTTAAACGGCAACAAACCGACCTCTGTTGCCAGCGCTTTAGCCTCAGGCAGCTTAGCTTGGGGTTCAAGGTTAGACGGTTCATCTACTATTCAGTTTGATGGTAATTCTTACCCATATAAAAATGTAAGCAATTATCTCGATTATTATAAAACCGGCGGTACTTTTACTAACACGGTTACCTTCTCGGGTGGTAGTGATGTAGGCTCGTTCCGCTTA
>CAXTCH010000106.1:4154-9531 GCA_964241945.1 uncultured Mucilaginibacter sp. | reverse complement strand
TCAGCAGCCGGATTTATTTATCCGCATACGCAAAGGGTTTGAACAGCAGGTAAACAATACATTAAAAAAAGCGGACATTACTTTTAAGGAAGAAGGCCGCAACTGCCTGGCACTTCCCAACGGCACCCGGCTGGACACTTTGTTTAAAGAGCAGCACTGGTTTGAGGTGCAGGATGAATCTTCACAGCAAACGGCCTTATACTTTAAGCCACAGAAATGGGATAACTGGTGGGACGCCTGTGCTGCCTCAGGCGGTAAATCGCTGCTGCTGTATGAACTGGAACCGGATATCAAGCTGGTGGTTTCTGATATAAGGGAATCCATTCTGGCCAACCTCGACGAGCGTTTTCAGCAGGCCGGCCTGCTGAAATATCAAAAGAAAATACTGGATCTCACCCAGAACCCGGATTACATCATGCACAACTATGCCTTTGATGGTATTATACTGGATGCACCCTGCACCGGCTCAGGCACCTGGGGCCGCACACCGGAGCTGATCAGTCAGTTTGATGAGCACCGTATCACCTTTTTTCAGCGCCTGCAGCAGCATATTGCCCGCAACGTGGTCAAATACCTCAAGCCGGGAAAACCGCTCATTTATATTACCTGCTCGGCTTTCAAAGCGGAGAATGATGATATGGTAGATTTTCTGGTAAGCGAGTTAGGACTGCAACTGGAAGAAAAACAGGTGCTGAAAGGCTACGAACGCAAAGCAGATACGATGTTTGCAGCAAGGCTGGTGAGGTAGATGTGCAAATTAAATTAACTAATTTGTATATCATGCTGAACTTGTTTCAGCATCTCAATTGCTTAGCTTGAAATGGCATGGGGTCTTGTCCTATGGGATGCCGAAACAAGTTCGGCATGACATACAGATGGCTTGGTTATTTGAGTGTCATAGCTTTCTATTCTAACATCTGCTTCAGCAACAATGCTGAGGCAGATGGTTTATGATTGTCAGCAGGTTTTTCTATTTTAAATCAGACCCGCTTGAAAGCTCGGACTTATAGCAGCTGGTCCTGCTCCATTTTTTTGCAAACGGTAGCGATACTCTTTTCCAAAGCATCATCCATACCCATTTGACCATACACATCTAACTCACTTTTCCACACAGGCTTTTTTGTTGCTCCGTCAATTAAGCTAAGCTCGAATGTGCCGCCATCAACGCCGCCGTTGGTTGAATGTACTTGCTTTTGCTTAATTACCAACAACGCCTCCGGAGAATACTGATTTATTCTTTTATCAATGTCACTATCGGTTTCTAATGACAAGGGATTATAAACATATGACTCCGATTGTATGCCTTTTTCATTAAACTTACTTTGTAAGCCATCAGAAAATGCCTGGCAAAATATTTTGGCCTGTTTAGCGCCGGATATCAGAATGTAGATTTTTTTTGGCTTTTTTGTATAACTGGCCTCTTTATTCGAATCGATTTTAACAGTTACGCAAGCTTGCAGACAGGTCACTAAAAACAGTGACAACAGAATTAGATTTTTTTTCATTGTATAAGGTTGGATTCTTTCCACAAATATAAACATCTGGCATGCATTTACCAGATGTTTGATATTAAAAGCGCTGGCATTTTCGAAAATTAAAAAGTGGAAATTTCATTTGCACATCCGTCATCCGCACATTCAACCTTACAATCCCGTATTACTTCTAAACAATTTAATGGCGATCGCTAATAAGATTACCCCGAACGCTTTACGTAGCACCCCTACGCCTGTTTGGCCGAGCAGTTGTTCCAGGCGGCCTACGTTTTTGAGCACGAAGTAGACGAATACGGTGTTAAACACAATGCCCACCAAGATATTTTGGGTAGCGTACTGCGATTTTAGCGAAAGCAGCGTCGTCATGGTACCGGCGCCGGCAATGAGCGGGAAAGCCAGCGGCACAATGGAAACGGTTTGGGGCACATCATTTTCTTCGCGGAAGAGGCGGATGCCCAAAATCATCTCCATGGCGATAAAGAAAATCACCAGGGAACCGGCGATGGCAAAGGAGGCAATATCCAGCCCTATGACGGCCAGCAGTTCATTACCGGTAAACAGGAACACCACCATCAGCACCAGAACGGCTACCGATGCCTTTTCCGATTCGATATGCCCGCCGGCACGCTGGCGCAACTGGATGATCACCGGGATGGCCCCCAGAATATCAATAATGGCAAACAAAATCATGGTAACCGAAAGAATTTGCCGGAGGTCTAAACTGTACATAGCGAGTTAGGTTTGTTGCTCTTTTCGTTTCAGTCGAAAAGTAAGCAAAAAACCAATGAGTATTAATACCGCCGATAAAAAGAATGCACCATGTTTGGAAAAGGCGACTACTAATCCGGCCGCTACAGGACCTAAGGTTTGCCCTATGGAGGCATAAGACTGGTTTACACCCAATATCTCACCTTGGTGGTTGGGGTCGTTATGGTCGGCAATAATGGCGTTAAGCATAGGGTTACGTAATCCGTTAAACAGCCCATATACATAGATACAAATTATAAAAGTAAGTACCGCAGTAGCCAAACCCGACAAAAACATTGCTGCCAGGCACAATAAGGTTGACCACAGCAGGATAACCGATTTGGAAGAAAACAGCTTTTCAAACACCGGCACGCACAACTGCATTAAAATACCGGTAATGCCGAAACCGGCATATAACAGCCCGATGGTAGCCGGCTTTAATTTAAGCGCATCCACACTATAGGTTTGAAAACCGATAATCATGGAAAATTGTGCCATAGTAAGCAAAAAACCCACAAAAACAGCCGTACCCACCACCGGCATTTTCAGCGCAGTAATCAGCGAGGCGAAGGTAAAGGGCTTACTTTCTTTTTTGTCTTTCTGATCTTCTTTATTCCGTGTTTCCTTCAGAAAAAAAGCAGCGCTTAAAGCGCCCAGCAAAGCAATGCCAGCTGCAAAATAAAAAGGAAACTGTATACCGAATTTACTGAGCAAACCACCCAGTGCCGGTCCGATTACAAACCCGAACCCAAATGCCGAGCTCAACATGCCGAATCTACGAGCGCGGTCTTTTTCGTTCGATGTATCCGAAATCATGGCCTGCGCCACTGAAATATTGCCGCCGGTAAGCCCGTCAATAATGCGGGCCACAAACAGCATTACAAGGCTGTGAGCGGTGGCAAATAAAATAAAAGAGGCGCAGGTGCCTGCCAGGCTGATGACCAGCAACGGCTTTCGCCCCCATTTATCCGATAAAGCGCCCAGTAACGGGGTGGCAAAAAATTGTGCTATTGAAAACGAAGCGGTAAGAATACCAATGGTAGCCTCTGTGATACCAAATTTTTTCCCGTACGAGTAAATCAGCGGTACAATGATCCCGAAGCCCAGCGAATTGATAACGCACACAAAAATCAACACCCATAAATTCTTATCAATCTTCATTTGGCCGGTAGTGCTTTACACAAGGAACAAAAACAAAAAAGGTTCTGAACATTCAGAACCTTTTTTAACAGGATGACTGTTTAGGTCAAGCGTAAAGTAAAATAAGTCGTTCAACAAATACGCTTGGCTTTTTAAACTTTATTCAAAATCTGAAGCTATGGGTAACGCATCTGCAGCGCTGCCCAATTTACTGTGCTTCTTGCTGTAGCTGAAATAAATCAGCAATCCGGCAATCATCCATACCAGGGCGCTTAACAGCGTGGGTACAGGCAATCCGGCAATCATGCCCACACAAACAATAATTCCCAAAATAGGCACCAGCGGAACCAGCGGCGTTTTAAACGGGCGAACTAGTGCAGGGTCGGTCTTTCTTAAAATCATTACGCCTACACATACCAGCACAAAGGCAAACAACGTGCCCACCGAAGTTAAATCGCCGGCAACGCTTTCGGGTAAAAAGGCGGCAAACAAGCCCACAAACACAAACAGAATGATGTTGCTTTTGTAAGGGGTTTTAAATTTAGGATGTAAATCTGAAAATACTTTAGGCAGCAAGCCATCGGTTGACATGGTGTAAAACACGCGCGACTGGCCCAGCAGCATCACCAGAATAACCGACGAAAAGCCGGCCAGAATAGCTACGGTTACCAACGTAGATAACCAGCCGAACCCGGGCATATACTGACTGATGGCATACGCTACCGAAGCTTCTTTACCTGATTTCATAAAATCCTGGTAAGGAGCCACACCGGTTAACACCCATGAGAACAGAATGTATAGCACCGTACAAATCACCAGTGAACCCAGAATACCTAAAGGCATATCCTTTTTAGGATTTTTAGCTTCCTGGGCAGCAGTGGATACGGCATCAAACCCGATAAAAGCAAAAAACACAATACCTGCTCCGCGGAGTACCCCGCCCCAGCCGTGATGGAAAAACTCACGGTAAGAATAAGGTTTGCCATCCGGCTGAATTACGTCAGGTGCATTAGCCGGTATGGTGTACGGGTGATGATTAGCCGGATTAATATAATGCCAGCCCACTGCGATGAATACCAGTACAATAGCTACTTTTATAAACACAATAACCGCATTAACCGTAGCCGACTCTTCAGTACCTTTTACCAGTAATAAAGAGAGCAGCAACAAAATTAACAAGGCCGGCAAATTTATAATACCATGGTGCGTAACACCGCTAATGATTTCTGACTGAAAAGGAGAGTGGCACCACTCATAAGGTATTCGATGCCCCAGTAGATTATTGGCGTACTCACTCCAGCTGATAGATACCGTTGCAGCGCCCAAAGCATATTCCAAAATCAAAGCCCAGCCAATAATCCAGGCAACAATTTCGCCCATGGTGGCATAAGCGTAGGTGTAGGCGCTGCCTGCAATAGGAATAATAGAAGCAAACTCAGCATAGCATAAGCCGGCAAAAGCGCATCCTATGGCAGCCACAATAAAAGAAATGGTTACGGCCGGACCGGCAAAACCGCCGGCAGCAGATGCCGTCCTCACAAAAAGGCCGGCCCCTATAATAGCGCCGATACCCAACGCAATCAAATTACCTGCGCCCAAAGTCCGTTTAAGGGTCTTATCACCCTCCCCGGCCGCCGCAAGCAATTGCTGTAATGGTTTCTTAATAAATAACTTCATTGTACGTTGTTCAGTTGTATAGTTTTAATCATGTTCCCCAAACGTAGTTAAATTTATTGAAAACTTAAAGAAGCGTTCATCACAATAAAACATTGGCAATGTTTTGGGAAAGTGCGCAGTGCTTGAGAAAATTTGATGATGTACCGTTAGGTTGAAAATGTAGAAAAATGATGGATTCAATCAATGAACAAGGTGTCGAATAGATAACTGAATAAATAAATGAAGCGCTGAACAGATAGCTGATTGAATGAATGCCGAATTGAACAAGGGAAAAGTTGAATAGATAAGAAAGATTTGAGGAAAAGGGTCAGGAAACTATC
>CAXTCH010000106.1:0-4054 GCA_964241945.1 uncultured Mucilaginibacter sp. | reverse complement strand
CCATTTTTCTTCTCACTTTTACGCCATGAATCTGCTGCAGCCGCTCAACCTCCCGCCCTACCCTTTTAAACTCACAGAGCATAACGGCCGCTTATCCATTTTTGATGAAATCCGGAAGAAAGAAATCATATTAACGCCCGAAGAATGGGTACGCCAGCATTTTGTGCAGTATTTGGTTCAGCAGCTGCATTACCCCAAAAGCTTAATTAAACTGGAAGGCGGACTTAAACTGAACTCGATGCAACGCCGCAGCGATATCACCGTGTTTAACCCTGCCGGGCAACGAATACTGATGGTGGAGTGTAAAGCGCCCTCGGTAAGCATTAACCAAAAAGTTTTTGACCAGATAGCCCGCTACAATAAGGTACACCAGGTAAGCCTGCTGGCAGTAACCAACGGCTTGCAGCACTATTATTGCACTATAGATACACAGCAAAAAAGCTATCAGTTTATTGAAGAACTGCCGGAATATTCAACGTTATAAATGCTGCAACGAGAGTTTTTTGTTTTGAGCCAGATTACCCGCTTAAAAGGTCGACTTACTTTACTTCGGCCATGTTGGGCAACGCCAGCGTAAGAATTTTTTCCTTCAGCTCGTCGGGCTTGAAGGGTTTGGAGATATAATCGTTCATGCCCGAAGCAAATACCTTTTCGCGTATTTCGGTAAGTGCAGAAGCGGTTAGCGCAATAATCGGGGTAGCTGCCTTTTGCGTATCCGCCAGTTTGCGGATTTCGGTAGCGGCATCGAAACCGTTCATTACCGGCATTTGCAGGTCCATCAGGATGATATTGAAATTGCCGTATTGTACCTTCTCAACCGCCCGCTCGCCATTGTCGGCAAATACCGGGACAACGTTCCATTTGGAGAACAGCTTTTTCATCAGCATTACATTCACCGGGTTGTCCTCGGCAATGAGTATATTAATGTCTCTGAAGGCCTCCACCGTGTCAGACAGTTCCTGTGCCTGAGCAATTACCGGCTCCACATATTTCTCGGTCGATACCGGGAATTCAATGTTAAATGAAAACTCGGAACCTTCGCCTGGTACGCTCTTTACTTTCATTTGCACATGCTGCAGTTCCAGCAGGCGTTTTACAATGGCCAGGCCCAGCCCGGTACCGCCGTATTGCCGGGTTGTAGTAACCGATTCTTGGGTGAAAGGTTCGAAAATGGCGGCCAGGTTGCTTTGCTCAATACCAATACCGGTATCTTTAACCGTAAAGTTAACCAGCATGTTGTTATGCCGGTCTTCCAGGCAGGCCACTTTTACCCAGATGTAACCCTGCTGTGTAAACTTGATGGCATTACTTACCAAGTTAAAAATAATTTGCGTAATGCGGGTAGGGTCGCCGAATACCAGCTTATAGCGCAGCACCTCATCCAGTTGCAGCTGAAACTTCAGCCCTTTCTCATTCGCTTTGATAATTTGCCCGCCGCAAATATTGGTCATTAGTTCCGGCAGGTTGAATTTAATGTTCTCGAACACCAGTTTGCCCGACTCAATTTTATTGAAATCGAGCACATCATTCACAATAGCCAGCAGGTTACTGCCTGAGAATTTCAGAATATCCAGATTCTCTTTTTGATCGGGGCGCGGGTTGCTCATCAGCAACAGGTTGCTCATACCAATCACCGCATTTAACGGTGTACGGATTTCATGCGACATGGTCGACAAGAATTCCGACTTGGCATGTGATGATTTTTCTGCTTTTTCAATCGCCACTTCCAGCTTCAGGTTAAGCTTACTTTGCTGCTCGGTCGTCTTTTTCAACTGCTGTATACTTTTAACAAAGGCAGCATAAAACAGGCTGTGGATAAAAACAATATCGATAAACAGCGTAAGCGCTGTGATGATCAGCGTAGAATCATCCAGCTTCTCGGGTTTGGCATCAATAAAGTAGCTGTGGCGGTATTCATACATCAAAAACCCGATAACCGTGAGTACATTAAACACCGAATAACTCAGCCCCCATTTTGGCCCGAGCATGTAATAGCTGTACAGTATCACCACAATAACGGCCAGTACCGCCACTATATTTACCGACTGCAGTACATAAAAAATACCAAAGAAATTAATAACCGTGGTAAAGCTCAGGATTACATGAGCGGTGGTTTTCCAGTCGGCCTGCCAGGTAAAATATTTAAGCAGAATAACAATGATAGCGGTAAAGAACCCTGCAGTAACTGCCAGCAATGGCTGGCGCAGCATATACAGGTTAATCCAGATGACAATGGTAGTAAACAGCCCGAAATACAGCGTATAATAACACAGCTTGATACGCGCCTGGTCGATGATCGACTGCTCGTCATTAAGCAATTTATTTAGTGATAAGTTAAAAAAGCTGATGGGCCTGCTCATCGTTAGCTCGCTGTATTGTTATAAGGTTAAATATACGAGTTATTTTGCTAAAAGGATGCCTGATAGCGAATTAAACCCCTATAGCTTCTCCCCTCTTGGTTGCAATTAGCTTGCTAACCCTCGCAGGTTGTCTTCTATGGATTTTAACTTGGCTTCAGCATCCGCCTGCTTTTTGCGCTCGTTTTCCACCACCTCGGGTTTGGCGTTGTTTACAAAACGCTCATTGCTCAGCTTGGCATTTACCGATTTCAGGAACCCCAGCAGGTATTCCCTTTCTTTCAGCAATCGCTCGGTTTCGGCGGCGATATCTAAATTTTCGCCCAATTGCAGGAAAAACTCATCCGTACCTACCAAAAAGCTTACTGCGTTGCCGGTTTTGGCTTCGGCAAAGGTAAAGCCGCTTAAGTTAGCCAGTTTGCTGATAAGCGCGATGTATTGTTCATACAGGATGCCCGAAGCCGGCTTAACGGCCAACGCCAATGCTTCCTTCGGTGATACCTGCTTGCCCTGGCGGATGTTTCTGATCTCGGTAATTAACTGTTTAATCGCCTCAACTTCGTTCAGTAGCTGTGCATCGGCCTGCCCAATTACGGGCATTTGTGCCACAATACAGCAATCGGCTGCCGACCGTTGGCCGAATATTTCATCATGCCAAAGCTCCTCACTCAGGAACGGCATAAAGGGATGCAGAACTTTCAGGATATTTTCAAAAAAGCCTAAAGTAAGCCTATAGGTTTCCTCGTCGATGGGTTGCTCGTAGCCGGGCTTGATCATTTCCAGGTACCAGGCACAGAAATCATCCCATACCAGTTTGTAGACGCTCATCAGCGCATCCGACAAGCGGTATTGTTTAAAGTCTTCTTCCACTTCAGCCAACACCTGGTTAAAGCGGCTTTTAAACCACGCTACAGAAATACGGTTGGCTTCTGTTTGCTCCGGATTAACGGTAGTCGTCCAGCCCTTAATTAAGCGGAACGCGTTCCATATCTTATTGGCAAAGTTCCGGCCCTGTTCGCAATCCTTTTCGTCAAACATCAGGTCGTTGCCCGCAGGCGATGACAACAGCATCCCTACACGCACACCATCAGCACTGTATTTTGAAATCAGCTCCAGCGGATCAGGTGAGTTGCCTAACGACTTGGACATCTTGCGGCCCAGCTTATCGCGCACGATGCCGGTCAGGTACACATTGGTAAACGGCTTCTGGCCCCTGAACTCGTGGCCGGCCATAATCATGCGCGCTACCCAGAAAAATAAAATTTCAGGTGCAGTTACCAAGTCATTGGTTGGATAATAATAATTGATATCCGCATTGTTCGGGTCTTTGAACCCATCAAATACTGAGATCGGCCACAGCCAAGACGAGAACCAGGTGTCCACTACATCTTCATCCTGCTTTAAGTCTTCGGCTGTAAGGTTTGCAGTTTGCGTTGTAAGCTTTAGCGCTTCTTCAAATGCTTCTTCGCGGGTTTTAGCTACTACGTGCTGCCCGTCGGGCAAGTACCAGGCAGGTATCTGCTGTCCCCACCACAACTGGCGGCTGATGCACCAGTCCTTCACATTCTCCATCCAGTGGCGGTAGGTATTGATAAACTTTTCCGGGATCAGCTTTACCTCGCCCTTCAATACATAATCCAATCCGGGCTCGGTCATCTCCCCCATCTTGCAAAACCATTGCATCGAGAGTTTAGGCT
>CAXTCH010000105.1:6322-9624 GCA_964241945.1 uncultured Mucilaginibacter sp. | reverse complement strand
ATATCGGTTACAGGCAACCGCAGGTCACGGTTCCACTCAAGTGCGTTCATGCTCAAATCCAGGTGGGCATCAACAATCAGCATAGTTATATTATATATTAATTTTTCGATCGCGTGCAGTAGTAATCCATTCACCGGTCATCCGGCCTTGTTCTATAATAAAAGCACGTTCATACAATGCTACGGTAGGGCAAACGTGATAAGGCATACCATATAACACATCCCCTACCTGTAAGCTATGCGGCACTTCCGTTTGGGTTATTAAGTGCTCTTCGCTGTGCCCCATAACTTTTAACTGAGGCGCATTCAGGAAATAAATCCGCTTGTCCAGGCTGCTTTCCGAAGCGACCGACTTATGCCCGACATCCAGGCAAACTATACCCGGTTCAGGTAATGAAACCACCCGGCTAACCACTAAGGCTGCAGGTTGAAACGCCTGCTCCTGGTAATGCTGTAAGTAGCCCTCATCCCAATAGATGAAAGTACCGGCACTTACCTCGATGCCTGCGCGTTGAGCATGGACAGGAAATGTTGGAGAGCCGCCCGTAATGACAGCAGGTACCGGTAAACCTGAATTGATAATAGCTTGCTGCATCCATTGTACACCTTCATAAGCTTCATCAGCACGCCGTTGCCGAATGGCGTAAGCTACATCATGAATATGCCCGTCGTAAGCATGCAAGCCCAGCACTTGCAAACCCGGAAGCCGGATGCAGGCCTGATAAATTTGCAAGGCATCCTCACCGGGTGTGATACCCGTACGGTTCATGCCTACGTTGAGGTCGAGATACACTTTGATAACAATATCCGCTTGTAATGCTTCCTTTGAAATATTTATGGCGGATGGCATATTATCTACCAAACAGGAATAATTTGTATTGGGGTACTGACGTATTACTGCAATGAACCGTTGTAGTTTGGGCCCGTTGGGCTGGTAAGCAAGCAAGGCGTCCGGAGCTTTACATATGCCAAGCATTTCTGCTTCGGCAATAGTGGCACATTTAAATTTACGGATACCGGCTTCCATTTGTAGTTGCGTTACTGCAGCCGATTTATGGCTTTTGACATGCACCCGTATACGATCTGCCTGGTCAATACCATATTTTAGTAATTCAATATTATATTTTACCCTATCCGGATACACAACTAACGCTGGTGTGTCCAGCTGATCCATATTGCTTATGGTATACCAAGGCATATAACGAAAGCTTAAACCAACTCAAATAAAGCTTCTATCTCTACCGGAATATTATCAGGTAATGAACCCATACCCACCGCGCTGCGTACACCGATCCCGTTATCTTGGCCCCATACCTGCGCAAACAGTTCACTGCAGCCGTTAATAATATAGGGGTGCTTTTCAAATTCGGGTACACAATTTACCATACCCAGCACTTTAATTACGCGCTTTACTTTATCCAGGCTCCCTAAATTAGTTTTAATGGTGGATAATATGGTAAGGCCTACCTGACGGGCTGCCAATTTCCCGGCTTCCTGGTCGACGGTATCACCAATGCGACCAATGATCAAGCTTTTATCGTTTTGCACCGGACCATGGCCGGACACATATAAGTATTTACCGTCTATCAAATAAGGTTTATAAACACCCAGCGGCGATGGCGCCGGAGGCAATGGCAAGGCTAAAGCCGCAAAGTTTTGTTCGGGAGCAGGCATGATAATGTTTTTTGCAATGATAAGCAACTCTATCAGATTCTATGCACTTTGAATTGCATTACCCTATAAAAAACAAAGTCCCCCTGCACTCGCTGCAGGGAGACTTCTAACCTAAACCTTATCACAATAGGCAAGCATAGAGTTGCATTGCCGACGACAAATATATGGCTTAACTATTTAATTGTAGTAATTACAATTATAATGTTACAATTAATTTTTTTCAGAAAAGCGGTAGTTATACGCAATAACCAAAACTCAATAGTTAAAATAATTACAGAAAGAGTAAAGCCAGGATATCTATTGAGTACATAATACTTAACCAAAAGGGTCAAATCTAATTTACTTAATGACTGTTGCGTTCCTGAACAATACTGATACGGCCGCTTTTAATAAGCTGCTGCTCGCGGGGCGACCAGCTTTCACGGCCCCCGAAATCCTGCACCCAGTATTCATCGTTTTCGGCTACGCCTACTTCTTTAAATGTAGGGTTCATTAAATTTTTACAGTGGCCGGGGCTTTTTATCCAACCGCCCATCACCTCGTCAATAGTTTGCTGCCCCCAGGCTATGTTTTCACCCACGGCAAAGCTTTTGTAACCGTTAAACACATAACCGCCTAAAACAATACGATCTTCCATGCTTCGTCCATCTTTACTGGTATGGCTAAAGTATTGCTGGCGGGCCATATCAGCGGCATGCCCTGTGGCTGCCTTTTCCAGGTAATTATTCCAGGTAAGCGGAGGTGCAGGGGGCATATAAACGGCACCGCAATTGCAGCCCTGGGCCCTCACCCGGTTAATCTGCCGTAAAAATTCCTGTCTGAACCGTCCTTTAGCTGCCTGATAAGGTTCGTCTTGTGCTGCTGCATGAATCATCAGTACAAAAACGCCCAGCGCCACCAGCCATCCCTTCATGTATTTCTTAATCATTTAGTGTACTTAATTAGCTGTTGGTTTGACTATAATGCAACTGAAACGTTTAATAGTTAAATAAATACATTTATAGTTTTGATAATTGCATAATGGTGATAATTTTATAGTATTGCACCATAAATCTACCTTGCTTATGTCATCTGATGAAGGAATACTGAAGCGACTGAAAGTGATTGTGAAAGACCACGGCGGACAACTGGCCCTGGCCCAATCTATTGGCGTCGACCAAGGCTTTATCAGTAAGGTGATAAACAAAAAGCAGGAAATCAGTTATTACCTGATCCGTAAACTTTGTTTTCAGCTCAAGTATTCTCCCGAATGGCTGATACTCGGCAGCGGAGAGAAAAAGATTAATAAGCCCGAATCGGCCAAGCTAATTACAGAGATACAAATGCTGCGTACCGAGGTAGATATTTTACATGCGCGCATGAAGGCTTATGAAGTGGAAATGCATGGCATCCGCAATCATGTTGTTCCTTCTCATCAGCAGGAGGCCAGTTAAACTTGTATTATTTGGGTTAAGGAACTTTCCGATAAACAACCGGCCGCCGATATATTGATTTTCTCTTCTGTAACTGCGATTTTAACCCGAACTTGGCCTCCGAAACTATGGTGACCTTTTTCGAATCCTCTATACAGCAAATAGCTGTCCATCATATTGGCAACCCGCTGCAAAACGAAATGTACGCATTGGCCGA
>CAXTCH010000105.1:2780-6222 GCA_964241945.1 uncultured Mucilaginibacter sp. | reverse complement strand
AAAGGCGGCGAGTTATACGTGGTTTACTTCAACCAGGTACAACTGGAAGGCGAACTGCTGGATGCTATCGGGTTGTTTAAATCCGAAACTAAAGAAACCTACCTGAAAGTTTATCCGCAACAAGGCGGCTTCGGAATAGATTATGAGCAAGAGGCTATAAATATTAATAAGCTGGATAAAGGATGCCTGATTTTTAATTCAGACGCACAGGAGGGTTATAAGGTGGTAGCCTTAGACCAAACCAACCGCAGCCAGGAAGCGGTATATTGGAAAGACGAATTTTTACAGCTAAAAGTGCGTAACGACAACTTCAACCAAACCAATAACACGCTGAATATCTACAAAAACTTTGTTACCCAAAAGCTGGATGACGAGTTTGAAATGAACAAGGCCGACAAAATAGACCTGCTGAACCGCTCGATGAAGTATTTCAAAGAAAAAGAAACGTTTGAACTGGATGAGTTTACCGGAGAGGTGTTGGGTAATGACCAGGCAGCTGAATCCTTTAAAAACTATAAGCAGCAATACGAGCAGGAATACGAAACGCTCATTCCCGACTCCTTTGAAATATCAGGCAATGCCGTAAAAAAGCAATCGCGGGTATACAAAAGCGTGTTGAAGCTAGACAAGAACTTTCATATTTATATTCATGGCAATAAAGATTTGATTGAAAAGGGCTTTGATGACGATAAGCACATGAATTATTATAAGGTGTATTTTAAGGAGGAAGAATAAAGTCCGATTTTTACTCTCCATTATACGCCAGGCGCATAAATTTCAACACTTCGTCATTCACATCCTCCTCGTTTATCATCCTGAAATGGTGATTAAACTGGTGCTCATCTCTTGGTACCTGTGCTATTTTCTGGAAGCATAAATTATCGGAATAAGGCTGCTTGAACGGAAATACCACATGGATAAAACCTTTACCCATTTGTGTAACCCAGGCCACACGTCTATTTCCGTTGCTTACACCAATCATACTTTTAGCGGGATGCAAAGTAACTTCGCCAATAGCAGAAATTTGATTGACGAAACAATCAAAAAGCGCCAGCGCCCTTTCCGTGCGCGCGGTTAAAAACCTGTCTACATCTTCGTCATATAGCATAGATTGGACAAGGTACAACATCTGCCCGACTACGACAATGCCGGAAGAATCGCCTCAGCCCCCCAGCGTTCTTCAATACCCAAGCCAAAAAGGGCAAAATCATATTTTACCGGATCGTTAGGTTCCAGTTCACACAAATGCGAAGTGAGCTCAATAGCCGTCTGCCAGTCGGTTTGTTTACGGGTAATCAGTTTAAATTTACGGGCTATACGGTCGACATGCAAATCGCAAGGACAAATTAAATCAGCGGGCCGGATGCGGTTCCATATACCAAAATCCACACCTTGATTATCTTTTCGCACCATCCAGCGCAAAAACATATTCAGCCGCTTGCAGGTAGATTTTTGTGAAGGCGAGGACACATGCTTCCGGGTGCGATGCGGAGCATCAGGCAAGGAAAAGAAATAAGAGCGGAAATGATTGAGTGCGGATTCAACATCCGTTTTGCCGGAAGGCGGCAAAAACGCATCCTCTAAACTGTTATAATGTTCGTAATGATACCTAAAGAACGCAATGAAGTATAAAGTATCAATATCATTAAAAGTACGGTGCTTGAATTGAAGAAGTTTTTTTAAATCCGGCTCTTCGTGGTGGATGATGAAGTCATAAGGTGCACTATCCATCAGCTCAATTAGCTCACGGCATTTTTTGATGATGGTCACGCGCTGCCCCCAAGCTAAGGTAGCCGCCCAAAAGCCCATGATCTCTATATCCTGTTTGTTCGAAAAAGAATGCGGAATCACAATCGGGTCGTTCTCAATAAACTCAGGCCGGTTGTATTGCGCTACCTTTTCATCGAGGAATGATTTTAAAAGCCCCCCAGCCCCCTGAAGGGGAAACTTTTTTGGTTCGCTTTCAGTTAATTTCATAATTTTTTATCAGGTAGCGCTCTGCTCACCCTTTATGGGGTCGGGGGGCTCAAAGCCTGCTTTAAATCTTCCAGCAAATCATCAATATCCTCTATCCCAACACTCAATCGCAGCAAGTTGTCAGTTACGCCGGCTTTCTCACGGGTTTCCTTTGGAATGGAAGCATGCGTCATGGTAGCAGGATGGTTAATCAGCGATTCTACCCCGCCCAAAGACTCTGCCAGGGTGAACACCTTAAAGTTGGCCGCAATGCGGAAAGTTTCCTGCAAGTCGGCATCATTCAGCGTGATGGAAATCATGCCGCCAAAATCGCGCATCTGTTTTTTGGCAATCTCATAGTTAGGCGAATCCGTGAAGCCCGGCCAGAATACATGCTTCACTTTAGGATGTCCTTTCAAAAATTCAGCCACTTTGCGACCGTTTTCACAATGCGCTTTCATGCGTAAATGCAGAGTTTTAATACCGCGCAATACCAGGAAACTGTCCATCGGCCCGGGTGTAGCGCCACAGGAATTATAGATAAACCAAAGGCGTTTGTACAAGTCTTCGTCGTTCATCATTAACGCACCCATGACTACATCTGAATGGCCGCCGATATACTTGGTTACGGAGTGCATTACCACATCGGCACCTAAATCCATAGGATTTTGCAGATAAGGTGAGGCGAAGGTATTATCAACTACCAACAGCAAATTTTTCTCTTTACCAATTTTGGCTATTGATTCAATGTCCACCACCTGCATGGTCGGATTGGTTGGTGTTTCAATCCAAATCATTTTGGTATTTTCATTCGCATAATCATGAACAATGGCCGGGTCCGACAAATCCAGAAAGTGAAATTTGATGCCGTAATTGGCAAATATCTTAGTAAAAATACGGTAGGATCCGCCATACAGGTCGTTACCGGTAATCACTTCGTCTCCGGGCTGCAGCAGTTTCATTACCGCATCCGTAGCGCCCATGCCGCTGGAAAAGGCTAATCCGTATTGAGCATTTTCCAGCGCAGCCAGGCAATCTTCCAGAGCCTTACGGGTAGGGTTGGTACCCCTTGAATATTCATAGCCCTGATTATCGCCCGGCGCTTTTTGCCAGTACGTTGAAGTTTGATATATGGGCGTCATTACTGCGCCGGTGCTGGGGTCAGGATGCTGCCCCGCATGTATCGCTTTGGTTGCAAATTTCATATAGTCCCTTAACTCCTTAAAAGGAGAACTTATTTATTCATTCCCCTAAAAATGAACTGATTAATTTTTCTATATATCCGATAGGGATGAAAATATATTACTTATGTTCCCCTTCAGGGGTTAAGGGCATCAATAAGCCCTTGCAAATAACACACGTTGTTTAGAAGGTTTACCGGTTACCATATCTACGCCGTCCTCTTCAGGATTATTTAAAGGAATACAACGGATAGTGGCTTTGGTTTCTTCTTTAATACGTTGTTCCGTTTCCGGTGTGCCGTCCC
>CAXTCH010000105.1:0-2680 GCA_964241945.1 uncultured Mucilaginibacter sp. | reverse complement strand
ATAGTGGCTTTGGTTTCTTCTTTAATACGTTGTTCCGTTTCCGGTGTGCCGTCCCAGTGCGCAGCCAGGAAGCCCGGCTTTTCATCCAGGAGGCGTTTGAACTCTTCGTAATCATCTACCTTCGTGGTGTTTTCCTGCGTAAAGTTTAAAGCCTTTTGATAGATATTATGCTGAATTTCCTCCAGCAGTTGCTCAATCTTTTCAGCCAAACCTTCTTGTTGTACCGTTTCTTTGGTCCGGGTATCGCGGCGGGCCAGTTCCACGGTGCCGTTCTGCATATCGCGGCTGCCTATGGCTACACGTAAGGGCACACCTTTCAGCTCATATTCAGCAAACTTAAAGCCGGGGCGCTGGGTATCGCGGTTATCAAACTTAACGGATATACCTTTAGCTTTCAACGCGGCCGTCAAGTCCTTTACATAAGCGCTGATATTATCCAATTCAGCATCATGCTTGTAAATCGGCACAATCACTACCTGAATAGGCGCCAGTTTTGGTGGCAGCACCAATCCTGCGTCATCCGAATGCGACATAATTAATGCCCCCATCAAACGGGTAGATACGCCCCACGAGGTTGCCCAAACATAATCCAGTTTACCTGCCTTGCTGGCAAATTTTACATCAAATGCTTTAGCAAAATTCTGACCCAAAAAATGTGAAGTGCCCGCCTGCAAAGCTTTACCATCCTGCATTAACGCTTCAATGCAATAGGTGTCCAGCGCACCGGCAAAACGCTCGTTAGGAGTTTTACGTCCGCGCACCACAGGTACCCCCATCCAATTCTCTGCAAAGTCGGCATAGACGTTTAACATTTGCTCGGTTTCAGCAACCGCTTCCTCGGCTGTAGCGTGCGCCGTGTGCCCCTCCTGCCATAGAAATTCACTGGTTCGAAGAAACAAGCGGGTCCGCATTTCCCAGCGCACCACGTTAGCCCATTGATTTACCAGAATGGGCAGATCACGGTAAGATTGTATCCAGCCCTTGTAGGTGTTCCAGATGATGGTTTCCGAAGTAGGCCGCACAATCAGCTCTTCTTCCAGTTTGGCATCCTCGTCGACAATAATATTGCCGTTTCCGTCGTTCTTTAAACGGTAGTGTGTTACTACTGCACACTCTTTAGCAAAGCCTTCCACGTGGCTGGCTTCTTTAGAAAAGAAAGATTTTGGAATAAATAACGGAAAGTATGCATTGCTATGGCCAGTGTCTTTAAACATTTTGTCCAGTACAGCCTGCATTTTTTCCCAAATAGAGTACCCGTAGGGCTTGATAATCATGCATCCGCGCACCGGTGAATATTCAGCTAAATCAGCTTTAATCACCAAATCGTTGTACCATTGCGAATAATCTTCTTCTTTACTGATAACGCCCTTGCTCATATATAAAAGTGGAATAGATTTTGTCGTGTAAACTATGTATAATTGCTGCCAAAATTATAAATTTATCCGTTATTTGAACTTGTACTTTATATACCTTCACAACAAATGAGATTACATATACTTTATGGGGCCCTGCTGATGGGTGCGTTTACGCTTGGCTCCTGCTCTACCGGCAAAATGGCTTCCAATCAGGGAAATGATGACGACGTATATTATACTAAAGCCAAAGCTGCTGATCGTCCACAATATGCCCAACAACCAGCTTACCAGCCCGACAATGATTCGCAATACCAGGATGTAACGCCTGACAATGATGATGAGTACTATTATGACGACAGTTATGCAGCCCGGATTAACCGGTTTGACTATGCATCGCCATTTGGCTATTACGACGATTATTATTACAATGCTTACGGCTATTCACCTTACGGGTATGGCTACGGGGGCTTTGGCCCTTATGGTTATGGCGGATTCGGCTACGGGCCATACGGCTACGGGGGCTTTGGTTTGGGTTATGGTTTTGGCGGCTGGGGCTTTGGTTTAGGCTTTGGCTATGGTTGGGGCGGCTATTACGGCTATCCTTATTACGGTTTGGGTTATGGTTACGGTGGTTACGGCCGTGGGCTATATGCTTATGCTAACCCGCGCCCTTACCGGGGATCGGGCATTGGATTCAGAAATGTACCGGGCGGACGTTCAACTGCATTCGGCGGACGTTATCCCGGACTTACCTCCTTTACCGGCAGATCGTATAGCGGTCGTCAGGCAAATTACAGTGGCAGAAACGCTAATGGTTATCGCTATCAAAATAACAATTACAACCAGCAACAGCAACAACAATCCCGTCAATTTAATTCTCAACCCCGTTTCAGTAGCCCGCCGTCATCAGGTGGTGGCAGCTTTGGCGGAGGCGGCGGATTTGGCGGTGGCGGCCGTGCAAGCGGTGGCCGGCACTAATTTAAATCTATCAGCAATTTATGAATATTAAATATTTACTCAGTGTACTTGCTATAGTAGCATTTACAGAACATAGCTATGCGCAGTACGCACAGGATGCCATCCGTTTTTCCAACACGCAAACGGGCTCTACCTCACGAATTAAAGCCATTGGTAATGCGGGTACTGCCGTAGGCGGCGACTTAAGCAACATTACGGGTAACCCCGCAGGCTTGGGCTTTTTTACCCGGTCCGAACTTAGTATTACGCCCGAGTTTGACGGCTCGAAAACTAACTCGTTGTTTTATGGTCAAAATAATAACAGCACTAAAAACGCGGGCAACTTAAACAATGCGTCGATACTGTTC
>CAXTCH010000104.1:0-9634 GCA_964241945.1 uncultured Mucilaginibacter sp. | reverse complement strand
TTACAGTTTGCTAAAATCATACCGCGCGTTTTGCGTTTGGCCGAGAGTACGCCCATACCGTTCAAAGGATAAATTTTGCCGTCACTGATGTTTTCAAACTCCGTATTGCCAGCTAAACCCAAAGCTGCATATTCCCACTCAGCTTCAGACGGCAGGCGGTAGCCGGGTTTTAAAATACCATCTTCCAAACGTACCGGGCGGGTAGCTTTACCACCACCTTTACCGTTGGCGCCGGCAGTAGCCTTGGCATTAGGATTTAAGTCGGTAAGCATCTTTTTACCGTCAATGCCCTGCCCCCTGATCTGGCCGTTCAGGTATATATCTGTATTGAAAGGCTGTGTAGAAGCGTTAGCACCGCTGGCGGTTTTGTTGGCACCAGCTTTACCGTTGCCCGACAAATCTTTCCAGCCGGCCAATTGGCCGTTTTCACGCAGAATATTTTCATTCATGCGGTCGGTACGCCAGGTGCAATACTCTCTTGCCTGCTGCCAGGTAACACCTACTACCGGGTAATCCTGAAATGCAGGGTGACGCAGGTAGTTATCTACATAAGGGTCGTTGTATGACAATGGTCTTCTCCATACCAAGGTATCAGGAACGGCATTGTAATAGTATTCGCGATCATCAGGAAAGGTAATGCTGATCCAGTGCAGGTAATCCAGCCAGTCCTGATTGGATACCTCGGTTTCATCCATGTAGAATGAAGCTACAGTAACGCGGGTACGGGTGTTGTTGTTGTCAAATGTAACATCCTGGTCAGCGCTGCCGCCTAATACAAATGTACCACCTTCAATAGGAATCAAGCCCGGACCGGGTGCAGGGTGTACCTGTCTGAAACGCATATAGCCGCCGTTATTCTTATCATTGTAAGTCATACCGGTTTTCTGCGATTTCATAGGCTTACTGCAGCTGCTCAATAAGGCTCCGAATCCGAAGAGTACACAAGCAGTTTGAGTAAAAGATAATTTCATGTTGATAAAATAATCAGACAGTAAATATAATAACAGTTTAATAATTTTCGGCTAAGTTATAGTAAACTAACAGCCAGCTTGTATTTACAGCTTTAAAATTAACCCTGTTAACGGAAATTATAAATTTATGTTACTCAATAGCCCGTCAATTTTTTTCAAAAAGTTAAACTTTATATTCACGGCGTCGTATATACCGCTATATTTATACACCCATATTACAACTAACGATCAACCCGAACCATGAGTGTTTATATTTCAGGTATTAAAAAAGCCATTTGCATCTGCGTGTTATTGTTGCCGGCCTTAGTGAAAGCGCAGCAGGTTGCAGGCGTTAATACCAACGGTAGTAGTAACACCGCTATCACTACGGCTGTGCCATTTTTAACTATTGCCCCCGATTCGCGCTCAGGCGCTATGGGCGATGCAGGCGTTGCACTGTCGCCCGATGTAAATGCCACTTACTGGAACCCTTCGAAACTTACTTTTTTGCAGGACAAGGATAATCTTTCGGCCAGTTATAGTCCCTGGCTGCGCAGCCTAGTGCCTGATGTAAACCTCGCTTTTTTAAGCTATGCCCATAAGCTGGACGAGCGTAACAGTGTAGGCGGCTCTATCCGGTATTTTAATCTGGGTACCATTGATTTGCGCGATGCCAACGCCTCGGATTTGGGTACCTACAAACCCAATGAATTTTCTATCGACGGATCATTCGCCCGTAAGTTTGGCGAAAATTTCTCGATGGGCTTAACCTTACGGTATATCCACTCGAGTTTAGCCAACGGCGCATTTATAGGCAGCCAGCAAACCAAGCCGGCCAATGCCGCCGCAGCAGATATCTCCCTGTTCTCGCGTAACCCAACGCAGCAATTTGGTAAGGATGCGGTTTTTGCATACGGCTTGGATATCTCTAACATCGGTACCAAAATCAGCTACACGGCTCAGGGGCAAAAATACTTTTTGCCCACCAACCTGCGTATAGGCGCAGCTAACACCTGGTACCTGGACGATTATAATGAACTGACGGTTACACTCGATTTAAATAAGCTGCTGGTACCTACACCGCCCATCCGTGATGAAAACGGAAATATTGTAAAGGGTAAAGATGATAACGTTTCTGTTCCTGCGGGTTTCTTCCAGTCATTTACGGATGCACCGGGCGGCTTTAGTCAGGAGTTACAGGAAATTAGTTATGCCGGTGGTTTGGAATATATGTATAACAAGCAGTTTGCCATACGGGCCGGGTATTTTTACGAGAACCCGAATAACGGCAACCGTCAGTACATTACTACGGGTGTAGGCTTCAAATACGAAATTTTCAACCTCGATTTTTCTTATCTGGTGGCCAGCCAGGCAAAAAGTCCGCTGGCCAATACCCTGCGTTTTACAGTAACTGCTAACTTTGGCGGGAAATAGTAAACAATGGCTAAAATAAGAACAGGCTTTGGGTTTGATGTGCATGAATTAAAAGAAGGCCACCCCTTTGTAATGGGCGGGGTAACTTTAGAACACCATGCCGGCGCCTACGGCCACTCGGATGCTGATGTGCTGGTGCATGCTATTTGCGATGCCCTGCTGGGCGCAGCTAATCTGCGCGATATTGGTTATCATTTCTCCAACACCGATGACCGCTGGAAAGGCATCAGCAGCTTGATTTTGCTGGAACATGTGGTAATGCTCCTGAAAGAAAAGAACTGGGCTATTGGTAACATTGATGCCATGGTTTGTCTGGAAGCCCCGAAAATTAACCCTCATATTCCGGCTATGAAGCAGAAAATTGCAGAAGCAGCCGGCATCAGTGAAGAAGACATCTCTATAAAAGCTACCACCAATGAAAAGATGGGCTTCATCGGTCGACAGGAAGGTGTGGTAGCCTATGCGGTTTGTTTAATTGAGAACGTGAATCATTGAGCTATTCTTTCTCGATGTCCCGTTGCGAGGAAATGCACCCATCGTATGGCTTTATAAGGCAGATATGCCTAAGTGTAATGAGTTCGTTCCTCGCAATAACATGAAAATATGAATAATATTTATCTCGCTTAAAGAGCCATTTAATTAAGCCACATTCTTAACCGAAACATTTCCTGTCCGTTTGAGTACCCCCCAGCCACTCAGCTCACCTTTTACCGCTTTGCGGATAGCTTTAAACAAGATATAATACATCAGCTGACGCCATATAAAACGCTGCGGTATAATGTACACCAGCTTTTTGTAATCCTCTTTCTCCATACGGAAAGCGAGGATAGCTACCATAAAGTCGATAAAGATGAAAAGCACGTAGTAAGCCAATATTTTAAACGGCTTGTCACTGAATAAGCCGATAATCATCATCAAGTCGGCCAGAGGGGAAAACAGGGGCAGAACGATTTGAAAAATCAAAATATTCGGCATACCCACCAAGCCGAAAAAGCTAAATTTTTTGTTAAAAAGTGCATCACGATTTTTCCAAAAACTCTGGATCACGCCGAAACTCCAGCGAAAGCGTTGTTTGAGCAACGCATTTAAGGTTTCAGGCGCTTCGGTGTAGGCGATGGCTTCGCCGCTGTTGCGCACAATATAACCTTGTTTTAAAATACGCATGGTCAGGTCACAATCCTCGGCCAGGGTATCGGTAGTAAAGCCGCCGGCACGGAAAATAGCCGCCTTGCGGAATGCACCTATAGCGCCCGGTACCACGGTGATGCTGTTTAACAAATCAAAAGCCCGGCGGTCCATATTTTGGGCGGTAATATATTCGATGGATTGCCAGCGGGTAATGAGGTTATTTTCATTACCTACTTTCACGGTTCCGGCTACAGCACCGATTTCCTCATCCGTAAAGTGCGACATCAGCTGCAAAATAGCATCATGCTTCAGCAGGGTATCTGCATCAATACAAACCACATATTCGTACCGGGCGTGGGTAATACCAAAATTTAATGCCGAAGCCTTGCCCCCGTTAGGCTTGGTGAGCACGTTTATCTTAGGATGGTTGCCATAAGCCAGGTTGACCACCTCAAAAGTTTTATCCTTCGATCCGTCATCCACAAAAATGATTTCCATTTCCGGGTACTCCAAAGCCAGTAAACTCTGAATGGTTTTGACCGCTGTTACTTCCTCATTATATCCGGGTACGATAATACTTACCGGCGGCAGGGTATCAGGGTTAATGGCAGCGGTTTCCTTTTTGTCGTCCCAGTATTGTTTCAAAGCCAGCGCACCAATCAGTATAATACGGCCTATAGCTAAAAATATAGCCGACAGAAACACATAAAAGATGACCAGATTACCATAAAAAACACCGATTACAAACCAGTTGTATAAGCGACCTACCAAGCCGCTGTTGGCGTCGTCATTAATAGGCGGCATCAGGTCAGCTTTCTTTTTACCTAATACATCGGCAATAGTGGTAAACTGGTAGCCGTGGCTTTTAAAGTAATGAATAATGCGGGGTAATGCTTTCACCGTTTCTTCACGCGTATCGCCACCGGCATCGTGCAATAAAATCATGGAGCCGGTGCCTGCCTGCCTGATGGCGCGGGCTACAATACTATCCGCTGTAACACCGGGCTGCCAGTCCCAGGGGTCGATAGATTCGCCGATGTTGATGTAATTCAGCTTCTTGCTTTCTTCTACCGGTATTACTTCTGCTATAGTTTGCGGCTCAGCATCAGCATTGAACGGCGGCCGGAACAGGATAGTACTGCGGCCGGTAACCGTTTCAATGATACTGCGGGTGGCATTCAGCTCCAGTTTAACACGCGGCAAACCGATAGTGGATATATCGGGGTGAAAAAAAGTGTGATTACCGATTTCATAACCGGCTTCAAACTCACGCCTTAAGATAGGAATGTTTTTTTCCACCATGGAACCCACCACAAAGAAGGTAGCCGGAACCTTTTCGCGCTGTAAAATATCCAGTATGCGCGGGGTAAAGTCTGCATCGGGCCCGTCATCAAAGGTAAGCACCACCTTGTGCGGAGCCTCGCCATAGCGCCTGATTAAGTATTTTGTAGGCAGCTTGACATATTGCTGGCCGGTAATGGTATAACTGGTAGTATCTAAATTAAGCGTGATGGTACCGGGATGAGGTACGGTAGCCAGGTCCAGCACTTCGCCGTCACCATCATAGTCGATATGGTTGTTTAAGCCAACGGTGGTCAACCTTCGCTGGTCAACGCCGGTTTTACGCAGCGAATCAATAGAAAGGTTTTTCTGAAAGAAAGTCCACAGGCGGGGATCTTCGGTGCCGGTACGCCAAAGCGCTACACCGCCGGTGCCCCAGTCGTCGGCCATGCGGATGATGTTAAAATTGGTGGCCGCATCGGTAAAATAAACCGAATGCTGCAAACTGTCGTTACCTAAATAGGTGTAATGAAGGTTAGCTGATATGGGATCGAATATCGGCATTTTACCGAAAGCCTGAGCGTTACTGACAGCTTGGGTATAACCTACCGCCTTGCCTACGCTTTCTTCGGCCCAATCATAACCACCGCCTTGTATTGTAAGAATTACTTTTTCACTCGGAATTTTCGAGCACACATCATCCAGTATTTCTTCAACCCACCGCTGGTGCGAAACATCGCCGGGATTGGTGCTTTCCATGTGCTGGTCAATAGCCATCACAAACAGATAGTCGTTTATTTTGGCCAGCAAGGGCAGGTTAAAGCTGTCGTCGCCAGGCGATACATTTTGCGTGAGTAAAAAGCCGCGGGTATGCAGGGTATTGTACAGTTCGGTTTCAAAATCCACAAACGCCTTTCCGTTACGGTCGGCAATATCGTCAAAAGCCAGGTTCAGGCCGCGAAGTTTATAACGGGTAAGATTGCCGACAATGCTATTGATAAATGCACTGCGCGAGGCGGGGTTTTTTACAATACGCATTACATCCTTGCTGTCGGTAGTACCGGTAGTAGGCGTATAATTAATATAATTGCTCAGCGTCATGATCACCGGCTTGCGATAGGTCCGGTTAAGGTTAATCAGGCCAGTGTCTGTGGTTACTTTAATGGTATCAGCACCCGGCACCATATTAAAACCTTCGCTGTTAATCATATCCAGGTGGGCAATATGATCCTGCAGTGAGGTGTAAGCCTGCGGATCCCAGGCACGGTAGTAGCCCACGTTAATACGCTGCTTGTTGTTGGGGTGCTTAAGCTGATGCAGGTAGCGGTTATGCGCCAGCTGCTTTATTTCCTGTTTCTGTATAGTAAACGCCCGGTAAATGGTAGAATGCTTAAGCTGTTCCAGTTCTTCCCTGCTCAGCTTTTTAGGAGTAGGGGTAAGGTTGGGCAGGGCAGGGTACTGGTTAGGTGTGATGGTAATACTGGCAGCTACTACTGCACTTACCAGCAACACCAGCAGTACGCGACTTAGCCACTTAAAGCGGTTCCACCGGTTAGGGGTATCGGCTTGAAATATTTGCTTATCGGCCATTAATCAGTTAACAACAAGTAGGTTCAGGGGTTTGGAATTGGTGCAGACAAGTATCAAGCATGCAAGTGCTTTTTTGCCTTCGGAGAGTCAATATTCGAAAAATCAACACCGCATTTGCAGTTGGTGCCGCAGCCTTTTTTGGCCGTCATGCTTTTATACAGCATACGCCCTACATATAACACGGCGGCCGCAAAAAGGGCAATCACTATAATGATTTGGACCATAATACAAAGTTAGTTAATACATCAATAATATTATAATTGCGAACTCACTACGGTGAAGGTTATACAGGTTGAAAGGAAGCTGTTTTGTTTATACGTAATAAACTCGCAAATGGTATTTAAGGTTTAATTGATTTACAATCATTTACATTAAGCTGATGCAGGACCGGAGGGCACGCTAATTTATTGATGCATAACCCTGAAGCCTATATTTGTTAATGAAAGTTGAAGCAAAGGTTAATTTGAAAGTCAGCATCCCTCTATATGACTAATATATGATGATTAAAAGCTGGCAATGCTTTATAAATCTATAAATTAAACGTACCTTTGCAGCAAAATTAAAGCCCGCATATTTTCATGCAAAACATTCGTAATATAGCTATTATTGCACACGTTGACCACGGTAAAACTACGTTAGTTGACAAGATTCTGCACAGCTGTGCCATCTTTCGCGATAACCAGGAAACCGGTGAACTGATTCTGGATAACAACGACCTGGAACGTGAGCGTGGTATCACCATTGTATCCAAAAACGTTTCGGTACGTTACAAAGACGTAAAGATCAATATCATTGATACCCCTGGTCACGCCGACTTTGGCGGCGAGGTAGAGCGTGTGCTCAAAATGGCCGACGGTGTACTGCTGTTGTGCGATGCTTTTGAAGGCGCTATGCCGCAAACCCGCTTTGTAACTCAAAAAGCTTTGGCTTTAGGTTTAAAGCCAATTGTGGTGGTAAATAAGGTAGATAAAGAAAACTGCCGTCCTGAAGAAGTTTATGAGCAAATCTTTGAACTGTTCTTTAACCTGGACGCTACTGAAGATCAGTTGGATTTTCCGGTAATTTACGGTTCGTCGAAACAAGGCTGGATGAGCACCGATTGGAAGAAACCAACGGACAATATTTTCCCGTTGATGGATGCTATTTTGGAAAACATTCCGCCAGCGCCTATCAGTGAAGGTACCCTGCAAATGCAGATTACTTCACTGGATTATTCATCTTTTGTAGGCCGTATTGCTATTGGTCGTGTGGCCCGTGGTACCATCAAAGAAAACCAGCCGGTATCTTTGGTAAAACGCGACGGCACCATCCAAAAATCAAGAATAAAAGAACTTTACACTTTCGAGGGCTTGGGCAAAGTTAAAGCTACCGAAGTAAGTTCAGGTGATATTTGCGCCGTAGTAGGTATCGAGGGCTTTGATATTGGCGATACCATTGCCGATTTTGAAAAACCGGAACAACTGGAGGTTATTCATATCGACGAGCCGACCATGAACATGTTGTTTACCATCAATACTTCACCATTCTTTGGTAAGGAAGGCAAGTTTGTAACCTCACGCCACCTACGCGACCGTCTGTACAAAGAGATGGAAAAGAACCTGGCGCTAAAGATTGTAGAAACTGAATCGCCGGATGCTTATCTGGTATATGGTCGTGGGATTCTGCACTTATCGGTACTTATTGAAACTATGCGCCGCGAGGGGTATGAATTGCAGGTAGGCCAGCCCCAGGTAATCATAAAAGAAATTGACGGCGTAAAATGCGAGCCGGTTGAAACCCTGATTGTAGACGTACCCGGTGAGGTGGCCGGTAAGGTTATTGAATTAGTAACCCAGCGCAAAGGCGACCTGCTGGTAATGGAACCTAAAGGCGATTTACAGCACCTGGAGTTTGACATCCCGGCCCGTGGTA
Source organism: uncultured Mucilaginibacter sp. (assembly GCA_964241945.1). GTDB lineage: Bacteria > Bacteroidota > Bacteroidia > Sphingobacteriales > Sphingobacteriaceae > Mucilaginibacter. The sequence continues at coordinate 1,340 of CAXTCH010000104.1, read as the reverse complement.
TTATTGGTTTGCGTAATAACGTATTGACCGCTACCGGCGGCGAGGCGATTATGGCACACCGTTTTAAAGCTTACGAGCCATGGAAGGGACATATCCCCGGCCGCTTAAATGGCGTACTGGTTTCTATGGATACCGGTAAAACTACCGCTTTTGCTATTGATAAATTACAGGATCGCGGCCGTTTCCATATTGATCCGGGAGTGGATATTTACGAAGGTCAGATTTTAGGTGAGCACATTCGTGACAACGATTTGGTGATCAACCTGACCAAAGGCAAGCAGTTAACCAACATGCGCGCCTCAGGAAGTGATACCAACGTACGTATTGCACCGGCTATCAAATTTTCGCTGGAAGAATCAATGGAGTATATCCAAGCCGACGAATACATTGAGGTAACCCCGCAAAGCATCCGCATGCGTAAAATTTTCCTGAACGAAAACGAGCGTAAGGTAAACGCTAAAAAGTTTGTAAATCAATAAGCTTATCTTTAAGCGATTATAAAATTACAGCCCCGGTCACAACCGGGGCTTTTTTGTTATGGCGGTACCCTGTCCGGCAGCAAAACAGCAGAATTTAGGTTTTTTTATACCTTTGCGTCCAGTATATGCGCATACCCAGTATTCCCGGATTTGATCAGCAGGCATTTGAAAAGTATTTTAAAAATACGGGTATGCTTTTTTTGGGTAAAGTAGGTAGTTTGCTGATTAAAATGATCATCAGCATTCAGGTAGCCAATTATCTGGAACCTGCACGTAACGGTATCCTGGTAGGCAGCACCGTCTATATCTATTTCTTTTCTGCTATTGCTACCCTGGGGCTCGACCAGTTTATTGTAAAGGAACTTCACCAATATCCTGAAAACCGTGACCGTATTATGGGGACTGCCTTCTGGCTCAAGGTATTTGCCGGTATGGCTTGTATTCCTTTAATATTTCTGGCTTATCAGATTTATCCGGCAAAAGCTACGCCTTACAGTTATGTTTTCATCCTCTCTTTTATCGGCATAACACAGGCTTTCACGGTTATTGATTCCTACTTTCAGTCGCAGGTACAATCTAAGTACATTATGCAGGTGCAAATTGGCGGAACTTTGTTATCTGCCATTATTAAACTGTTGTTCATTTATTTAAATAAGCCGGTTGTTTGGTTTGTGTATGCCTATTTATTTGATGTGATAGTTTTATCTATCGGATATGGGTTAACCTATCAGCGAAAAGGTTTGCAGCTAATGAACTGGAAATACAATTCGCTATTGGCCAAAAAACTGTTGCGTTTGTCATGGCCGCTGATTATATCGGGCATCATGGTATCTATCTACATGAAGATTGACCAGATTATGC
>CAXTCH010000103.1:0-9660 GCA_964241945.1 uncultured Mucilaginibacter sp. | reverse complement strand
GCTGTATCTGTTTTGCTCAGCTTAGCTGAAAATGTCGATTGAATAAGGGTAACCGCGTTTTCATCGGTAAAATAACCCGGTTGGTCTATTCAGTTTGTCATCTGTTTTAAATAAAGGTTAATTTGCTATACATTCATTTCACCAACAATGGGCATACTGATCAAAAACTTCAATCGCAATGTAACTATCGGATTGTTGCTGATTGCCGTGATGATACTCCCGGTCATTCTGATGCTTATGCTTTCACTCAAGCAGGTTGTTCTTGATAGTAATTCGGCGGTAACCAACAATTTGCGAATCTTATTACTCGCCTCGAAGCTGAGGAATATTGAGAGCAGGCAAAGGTCTGAGCGCACCGTGTATGTAATGTCCGGGAACGATAGTTTACTTAGAAACTTAACTGCAGATGCAAAAGATTTCAACACTGCTGTCTCGGAGATAAGATCTCTTTGGTTTGACAATGCAGGGCTTACCAAGCTTAATCACATTGCTCAACTATACAACACACACAACCAAGCCGCCAATCAGGGTGTATTGATGCGCCAGCAGGGTGCCACTATTGCTGCCGTTGATGCTTATTTCAAATCACTCCCTGCTGGCAAGGGAAACAACACACCCTATGCCTTGGATGATCTGGTACATTACGCAGCTTCAAAGTACGACCTTCAAAAAAATCAAAACTTAAGATTTGCTCACCAAATCATTAAACATTTAGGTATAGTGTCAGGTCTCGCTTTCATCCTTTCTTTGGTTATAACCAGTCTGCTCCTGCGCATGGTAAGGCACAAATCTCTTATTGACAAGGCCAATGAGCAACTATCACAAAAGGAAAAGCAGCTTTCGAAAGCTAGAAAGGAGGTGCTGGAAATAGTGGCACATGATCTGAAATCACCATTGTCAGCTATACTGTTAAGCATCAGAATTGCTAAAGAAGGGACTGCAAAAAATGAGAATATTAGAATAGACAAATACCTGGATATAATTTTTAACGCTGCACAATCCATGCATCATTTAATCAATGATTTACTGGATCACAGCAAAATTGAATCTGGGAACGTAATATTATCCAGGCAATACGTGGAGCTAAATTTGCTGATTAACACCACAGTGGCACGTTTTCAGCCGATTGCGGAGAGCTCAAACCTGCAATTGCATGAGCATGTTGAGGCAAGAAACTGGTTTATCTTGCTTGACTCGGGAAAAGTTGAGCAGGTGCTATCCAATTTGATAGCAAACGCTATCAAATTCAGCAGACCCCAAGGGGTCATTAACTTAAGTTTAAAGCAGAATGGCAATTATGCAGTGTTTTCGATAACAGATACCGGAGACGGTATGAGTCCGGATCAGACAGCACATGTTTTTGAGCGCTACTGGCAGGCTCGAGAAACCGCCGCGAAAGGAACCGGCCTGGGCCTGGCCATATCAAAAGGAATAATTGATGCCCATGGTGGTAAAATATGGGTCGAGACTGAACAAGGTAAAGGTTCTACATTCTTTGTCTCGCTCCCGCTGGAGGCAGAGGAAGTCGAATATCAAGTATAACTCGGAGCTAGCCGCATCTCAAAGCAAGTCAATCAAAATGAAAAAATTGCGATCAATTACTGCTAAACTACTCTGAAATCTGAATAGCTCAGGGTAAGCACTAATGTGGTAAGATATGAACAGGCATTTTCTATTGAAGTTTGCACAGATGTCAAACGCTGAATTTTAGCATATTTTTAATTAAAATAATAAAATAGTTGAAAGTTTTACACCAGCGAAATTTCGGTACAGTATTGCTTTTCATGTCTTAATGCGTTACTACAATGCTTACCAAAGAACCATACTATATTCAAATAGAAAACTTTGGGATGGCTATATTTCCGGTATATGTAAAAGCATGTTTGTCAATTTATCTCCTACTTTTGACCAATAAGTTCTACAAATTTCAAATCCATTTTGCTGCAAATCGAGTATAATCTGCTTTGTATTGCTCGGATACTTGAAGCAAAGTTTGGCCGATGTAAACAGCCGATTTTGTTACAGCAGTAACCTTATTTAAAGAAATGATGGTGGACTTATGTATCCTCATAAACTCGTTTTGCGGCAATTTTTCCTCCAAAGATTTTAATGTGATTAAGGAGAGAATAGGCTTGTCTGTGTCTAACAAATATATTTTTGCGTAGTCTTTCAGTCCTTCAATGTAGTTGATCGAGCTGCAGGCAATCTTCACCGTCTGAAACTCTACTTTTAAATAAATGAATTCTTCGGTTTTTACCGCAAACCTTTCGGGTGGGTTATTCGAACTGGTTAACTTCGATGCCTTGACAGCTGCACGCATGAAGTCTTCATAATTCAACGGCTTGAGTAGATAGTCAATAATGTCTAGCTTATACCCTTCCAAAGCGTACTGGTCATAAGCTGTGGTAAAAATAATGGCAGGTGCGTCAGGCAAGTGCCTGCCACTTAAAATCCGCGCCAATTCAACCCCGCTCAAATCAGGCATTTGGATGTCGGAAAAAATCACGTCAACCTGTTCTTCTTTGATGAATTTCAATGCTTCAATCGCATTTTCAAAGCTGCCTACCAACTTCAAGAAGGGCGTTTGGTTAACAAAACGATTGATCAAATCAAGTGCAGGAGGTTCATCGTCGATGGTAATACAATTCAGTATCATATGAATAAAATTAATTTAGCTTCATATTCCGTTTTATTCGCCAGGCCAGTTCTTAACGTGTAACGGCTTGGATATAATAAATCCAATCGCCTAGTGGTATTTGCAATGCCAATGCCATTACTACTCCCCTCGTTTGGCACTTGACGGTTAGAGACTGTGTTGGTGACGAGTAGCTCAATTGTACTGTTTTGCACAGCAATCGAAATTCGGATATAACCTTCATGCATACTACTTACACCATGTTTAAATGCATTTTCAATAAAGGGCAAGAAAATCATAGGGGCAATCATCATTTCCTGAGGGTGCTCCTCAATTTGTAACTGTACAGCCGTTTTTTTGCTTGTTCTCAATTTCATGAGCTCAACATAATCTTTAATAAAAGCTATTTCATTGGATAACAAGGTTTGTTTTCCAGCCGACTCATAGAGAACATAGCGCATCATCTTTGATAAATTTGTAATTGCTGCCCGGGCCGTATCACCATCCGACAAAGTATATGAGTAAATGGTGTTAAGCGTATTAAAAAAAAAATGAGGATTAATCTGAGCCTTTAACAAGGTAAGCTCTGTGGTAGTGCTTTCCTGTTCAAGCTGTTGCCGCAAGTTGATCTCCAGCTGCCATTGCTGTATAAATCGGATCGTGATACCTAAGCCGACCATCAGCAGAAGCATGCCAGGCACAAATGTATTTAAATGGTGGCGTTCCCGACCATAGTGGACGTATGGGAAGAGGATTTGATTAAGCCGAAAGGTATCATTTATAAAACTTGTTAGTAAAGTGCCGCTTGCTACAATTGCAAATGTTATCAGCACATACCAAACAATTTTCTTCTTTAACAGCAATCGGGGAATGAGCAGCAAATAATTTAAATAGAACGCGCCAAGAAGTACCGCTAAGAGCACATTCTGCCTGGTATAAAATTCTTTGGGAACCTTGTCTCCCCATTCTGGTGGATGGCTGTACAAAACCCCAAGTGTCAGAATCAGCCAGCAAAATATATGAACGAGGATATAAATGTTACTTCTGCTAAACAGGCGCATATCATTAAAAATTGTTTAAAAGTACTGATCGTTAAACAATTCACTTCCGGGAATTCCTCCGGTCGTTGACTTAATCGACCATCTCACCAACCTTACCGACGTAACCGCCTGCTAACTCCCTGTTTTTAAATTTTGGCTTTATTCATTCCTTACGTCGATTAGTTTTTACAAGTTGTCTATTGCTCAAATTTTACGCTGTAGATATGGCTTGCTTTGGAAACTGAAATAAAGTTATGAAAAGATTATATTTATTTGCTCTAATATTAGCTCCCTATGCAACCGTGCAGGCGGGCCTCAGCCGTAATAATTTAACCCATCACAAAAGCGAAGCAGCCTCATCAGTTGTATCCGGAACCATCCTCGACTCCGTGAGTAAAAAGCCGGTCGACTACGCAACCGTTTCCGTTTTAGACCAAACGTCAAGTAAGATCATTTCCAGCACCCTGGCCGATGCAAACGGCCGGTTCATCATCGGCAGGTTAGCTGCGGGTACCTATAACTTAAAAGTTACCTTCGTTGGCTACGCCGAGAAATTCATATCTGATATCAAACTTGGGGACGCGCAAAGCTTGAAATTAGGAAATATATTACTGCGCGGAAATACAAAAGCATTAAAGGAAGTGCAGATCACCGGCCGGAAGGCGCTGATTGAAGAAAAAATCGACCGGACGGTTTACAATGCAGAAAATGACCTGACCACCCGTGGCGGAGATGCTACAGATGTCATGAAGCGGGTACCCATGGTTTCTGTCGATTTAGATGGCAATGTGAGCGTCAGGGGCAGCTCGAACATTAAAGTGCTTATTAATGGTAAGCCATCGGCCATGATGTCAGCCAGTGTTGCCGATGCATTGAAGCAGATACCGGCAGACCTGATCAGCAGCGTTGAAGTAATCACCTCGCCTTCCGCAAAATATGATGCAGAGGGTTCCGGCGGCATTTTGAATATTGTGCTCAAAAAAAATAATTTACAGGGTTTATCGCTCAATATTAATTCTACAGCAGGTACGCGCGGTTCTGGATTAGGCTTGAACGGTGGCTACAAGGTTGGTAAATTCAATTTTTCGCTGGGAGGCTTTGGACGGGCCAGCTACAATACGCCGGGTAATTTCACCAACAGCCAGACGATCACCAGCCTTACAAACAATGATGTGACCCAGATAACGCAATCAGCCAACACCCATAATAAGTCGTTAATGGGGCGTTACAATTTTGGGGCGGATTACGACATCAGCGACCATCATTCGTTAAGCTTGGGCATTGTATTAGGCGCTAACAACCGGCCTACAACGCAAGATAATTTTCTTACCGACACTTATTTAAATAGCGCGCTGGTGAGCTCAATGCTGCAAACCAATAAAATCACAAATAATTCCAACCAGTTGGATGCAACATTGACCTATACGCTGACGGGTAAGAAACCGCAGCAAGAGTTCAGCTTACTGACAGAATATAGCCAGAACATTAGGGACTACAATTTTGAGAATATTTTTCTGAGCCAAACGACCGGAGAAGCCGTAAACGGGCTGAAAAATTTAAATCACAGCACCAATAAGGAAATTACGCTGGAAGCAGATTACCAGACGCCACTGTTCAAGAACCAGTTGCTCGAATTCGGCGCTAAGGACATTATCCGGAGGGTGAACAGCGATTACAGCTATTTTGCAGCCGATGATGGATCGCTCGATTATCAGCCGCTCTCTGCAGTGAACCTTTCCAATGCGTTCAACTACCGTCAGAATGTTGCTGCCGGTTATGTATCTTATACTGTTTCACTGCCCAAGAGCTATACCTTGAAGGCTGGCGCGCGATACGAATATACGAGTATCAATGCAGACTTTCAAACCGGTTCAGCGGTGAGCATCCCTGATTATGGCGTGTTAGTGCCCTCCCTGAACGTAGGGAAAAGGTTTGATAATGGTGACATGATCAAGCTGGGATTTAACCGGCGTATTCAGCGACCCTCGCTTGAATTTCTCAATCCGAATGTCCAGGCTTCAAATCCGCTGAACATTACTGTAGGCAATCCAAGGTTACAGCCGGAATTTACCAATAATTATGAATTGGCTTATAGCACCCATCTCAAAAATAACAACCTAAATATATCGGCTTTCATGAGAAACACAAACGACGCTATACAAACGATCAGAACCAGCAGCGGCGATACGGTGAGAACAACCTATCAAAATTTAGGCAAGCAAAATGCCTATGGCTTTAGCCTTTCCCTCAGCCTTTCGCCCATCAGCAAGCTCAATCTCAACGGTGGGGTTGATTCTTACTACCTAACCTTAAATAATCAGGACCCTGATCCCTTGTACTATGCCTCTAATCATGGCTGGGTAACCAATTTCCGTTTATTCGGCAGTTATGATCTTTCTGATAAATATGCCCTGCAAGCCTTTGCATTTCACCGGTCGAATCAAATTCAACTGCAAGGATACCAGGGCGGCTTCGGTGTCTATAATTTAAGCCTTAACCGATATTTTGCTAAAAAGAAAGGTACCTTTGGCATTGCCGGCGACAATTTCCTGACACATGGTTATCACATCCCAACGGTGGTAAATTCCGGCAACATCAGCCAGACGGCCATAAACGTAAATTATATCAGAAACTTCGAAATCAAGCTGAGTTATAAGATAGGCGGACTCAGCAACAAGCCAAGCAAGCCAAAGAAAACCATTAACAATGATGACCTGAAGCAGGATACCGGTAGCGGGGAGACCAGCGGAAATACGAAAAATAATTAAACGGTGATGCGGTCACCTATTTTCAGGCTAGTGTATAAGAATAAATTAACAATGAAACTGAATTCATGCCAATGAAGCAACTTAAACCGGCCTGGTCGCGCAGGCAATTTATCAATACCGTTACCGGCGCAGGAGCAGCCGTGATGTTAAGTCCGCTAACCTCGTGGTCTGCAGATGATACTGACCCGCGGGTCGCTGCAATCGTTGCCGGTACTATTGGCATTGATACGCATAATCACATCGATGTGCCGCTGATTGCGGCTGAGGTACCCGGCCCTGCAATTGACCTAGCCGGTGAAGTCAAGCGCTCCGGCCTGTCGGCCATCTGCATGACCTTTGCAGTTGACTACCAGAAACTCACTAAGCCGGGGCAAGCCTATGAACGGTTTAAAAACGGGCTGGCTTCTATGGATCAGCAACTGGCAAAGAACAATATGAAGCGCTCCTTAAACCTGGCAGACCTTTATGCAGCCCACAAAAAACATCAGCCAACGGTGATCCAGTCTGTTGAGGGCGGACACTTTTTAGAAGGTAAATTAGAGCGGCTTGCAGAAGCTTATCATCGGGGCCTGCGTCACCTGGGCCTGCTGCATGATAGTGATGCTGCCGTGCCGCTCGGCGATGTATTTACTAACCCGCCCCGATGGGGCGGATTAACGGCATTTGGTGCTGAGGTGATCAGGGAGTGTAACCAGCTAGGTATACTGGTTGATTTGGCCCATGCCAATGCTGAAGGATTGACCGCGGCATTGAAGGTGTCCAAACACCCTGTAATTGTTTCACATACCGGCCTTGATACCCGTTTGGGTCAAGACACCAACATGGCCCGCATGATGCGCCCGAGGCTAATTAGTAGCGAGCAGGCTAAAATGGTGGCCAGTGCTGGAGGCATTATTGGCGTCTGGACTCACCTCGCAGATTCGGCGCTTGCCTATGCCCAAAGCATCAGAGCAATAGTGGATGTTGCCGGCATAGACCATGTTTGTATAGGTACGGATACCAAGCTAACGAAACCCTACCGCCTACCCGGCGGCTTTGCGCAGGGGCTCCCGCCAGGCGGCGAAAAGGGTAAGCGTCCTGACGGGCCACCTCCCGGAAACGGTGGGCCGGGAGATGCTCTGGGCAGCAATCGTCCCGGCGAACGCACCAACGCCGCCTGGCAGGATCAAAAACAAGGGTTTTATTATACCCTGGTAGACGCAATGTTAAAGACAGGGTTTAGCGCAGACGAGATCGGAAAAATCGGAGGTGGTAATTTCTGCCGCGTGCTTGATGCGGCTACTGCAGGTCGTCGTTAATTTATATTTTTAAAACTAATGCGGTTCACCATCAGCGATTTTTAATTTATTCAAGTTTATAAACACTTCAATTACCGCCGGGTAAATATATTAAGGTTAGGCCCTTTTAGTATACCGGTTTTTACCTAAGCAGTTATATTTGATTAGCCCCAAAATATGTTTCACAACACATTTTGGCGGTTCATCAGAATCTCCAGCCCTGTACCGGAAGTTTAATGTCGATAGACGGATTACTTCCTGGCACATCAGCCTTTACTTGAGCATACTTTTCTGCTGGCAGGAAAGCGGCTCCGGCAACATTGTACGGATTTCCAGAAAAGAGCTGATGAAAGCTGCACGTATTGGTAGTGCAACTACTTATCATAAATGTCTCCGCGACTTATGTGCCTATGGATATATCCGGTACTGTCCGACCTATGATAGCTATGCTGGAAGTACCATTGAAGTCCTCCTTTGATCATCCTGTCTGTTCACATTCCAATCTTTTTCTTTATTCTGGCCACCTCTCCAGAATTGTTTTTTTTTCGATCCGCTGCAATTAATAACAGCAAGCGTTCCTCTTGACGCTTGCTGTTATTTCCTGCCTTATACCGAGGCCAATCCTTTGCCCTTTTAATCTTTCCCGTAAACGGTTCATATCTTCACTTACTTTTACATCCAGGATTTTCGCATAATGCTGTGTCTGCTTGATGCTGGAATGCCCGAGCATCTTGGATACTGTTTCTATAGGCACACCGTTGCTCAGTGTTACCGTTGTTGCAAAGGTATGTCTGGCGATGTGATAGGTAAGCTCCACCTGGATACGGCAGCAGTCCGCAATCTCTTTCAGGTACGAGTTCATCTTTTGATTGGTCAGCACTGGTAAGGCCGCCCCGCTCACCTGGCACTTTAGGTCATCAGTATACTTTTCGATAATTTCCAGTGCAGGTTTCAGCAGCGGGATTCGGGACAGTACGTTTGTTTTCTGCCGGCTGATGAATATCCATTGTTCTCCGTCCACACCGATCTGGATGTCAGTCCGCTTCAAATTTTTAACATCTACATAGGCCAGCCCGGTATAACAGCTGAAGAGAAAAATGTCGCGGACGTTATTCAGCCGGACATTGTTAAACCTTTTCCGGGCAATCCTTTGTAGCTCCTCCGCATTCAGTGCAGTGCGTTCTTGCGGCTTACGGGTGAGCTTAAAGTTGGTGAACGGATCGCCCGGCAACCACTTGTTTTTTACGCACAGGAGCACCACCTTTTTGAAATTCACCAGATACTTCATTGCCGTGTTGTGATTGCAGTTTCTAACCGTTTTCAGCCAGAAGGCATACTGCGAGATGAAATCATGGTCCAAGTCGCGGATGTCCCGGTCCTCCGTATTATATTTCCACTGAATAAAATCGCGTGTATGATTGTAGGCGATAGAATACCGCTCAATCGTACTGGCAGCAAAATCCATACCTTCCAATGCTTTCATTTGCAGGTTATGCTGTGCAAATACTTCCAAAATCTTTTTACGTTTCTCGACATTGCCTGTGAGGATATCTTTGATGGCTTGTGCCGTCACCTCCTTGTCCGCCTCGATCAGCGAACGTTTTGCCTGGAACACCTGTAGCTCCAGTGTGTCTAAAAAATAATTCAGTTCCTTAATCTCTTCTTTCTTTCCCAGCGCTCTGGCAGCAGCGGGACTCCAGTTCGAGTGCTCACATTTCCGCTTGGAGGACAACTCGACTGATCTGCCATCCACCGTGATTTTGAGGTAAATGAACATCGGACCTTTCTTCTGACCTTTGGACTGCTTGAGATAATACAGCAATCCGAAACTTTTCTCTACCATAAACTAACATTTAAAAGGGTTATACAAATGTCGGTTTAGCTCACTGTTCCATCAAGATGTTCACCACGTGGACAGGTTGATAATCAATCTATTAGGC
>CAXTCH010000102.1:0-9674 GCA_964241945.1 uncultured Mucilaginibacter sp. | reverse complement strand
ATTTGTTATACGACCGTCAGGCAGGGCTTAAAAACATTCCGGTGGCCCTGGGCGAAAAAAATGCCTATTTGTTTTGCCAGATTTTATTAGCCGGTTATGTAATATTACTGTTTATCTTCAGAAATAACGGCTTCAGCACCGACTTCTGGGCGCTTACGCTGAGTGTGGTTCTTACAGGTATCCTCATCTTTAATGCCCGCTGGAAGAAGAACGAATATTATTATTTCTTCTGGCTGGATGGTGTGCTGGTTTTGCAGTACCTATCGCTGTTGGTATTTAAGGCGATATGGAATTAACGACAGAGGCAAGTAGTAAGGTAGTCGCATCGCCTGTTAAAATTAATTGCTATTAAGCCACTACTATGTAACATCATGGTCGATTTCTTTTTGAAACTGCTGCTTTCTTCGCAATTTTAAAAGTAAATCTTATTCCTGATGAAGAACACCCTTTTGCGGATGATTGGACTGACAATTCTGACCGCCTTAATTTCTGTAAACGCTATGGCGCAGCACGAACACCAAATGGTAAGAATGGCAAAAATTCAAGTTGATCCTGCACAACTGGCTGAATACAATGCAGCCCTGAAAGAGCAAATGACGGCTGCTATTAAGTTAGAGCCGGGCGTATTGTCCTATTATGCCGTCGCCGACAAGAATAATCCATCGCATATCACCATCCTTGAAATTTATGCTGATACGGCTGCCTACAAATCACATATCGAAACCGCTCATTTTAAGAAATATAAAGCACGGGTACAAAACATGGTTACCTCCCTTGAATTAGTGGATTTAACCCTCATCGGCATTGCTAAAAAGCCGGGTATGTAAGTTGTGCAGGTTTGCTATTTGCGCTCTTTCTATATTTTATTTTACTTGATTTGACAATGGCACCAGCTTCGCTGTCAAATCAGGCCCGGCCATATTTTTATCCAACGGAAACATAGGGCGTTTGATGCGGTGATAAGGCAAATGCTCAATATCCTGGTCTACACCACCGGGAGTTAAACCCAATATCCAGTCGGACTTCATACGATATAACTCCGGTTCTAGGTAACCGATTTTAACCACTACGATAGCTGCCGTGCGCGGGTTAAGGCCCAGGTCAGTAAAGTCGTGCTCATAGTGATAAGGTTTGCGCTTTTGAGTGATAATCATGTGTACGCTTCCCTCGCGGATGGCTACTTCTACTTCGGCATCTTTGTCGCCTTTGTGTATGGCTTCTACGGTGCCGTCAATTTTCACCGGCGGCGCAAAACGATGGTCTACCGTTGCACCCGCATAGCCTTCCACCCGGTGGCCCACGCCTGCGGCTAAAGCCTTTTTTACCAATTCAGGCCCAGGTATGGAAGCGTAAATCAGTGAAGGTCCGTCGACCGGTTTAAATTCCGGTCGGGCTAAAATTTGCGTCAGTGTCCAGGTCACGTCGCCTGCACCACCTGCGGTAGGATTATCGCCCGAGTCGCTGATGTAGAACGGATGTTTGCTGCTGGCCAAGGCTTTATCCAAACTCACTTTTAAATTATCGGTAGGCGCTACAAAGGCAAACTGCTTGCGATCGTCCCAAAAACGGCGTGCCAACTGCTCAGCGGATTGGGTGACCTCGGCTTTGTCATCACCGGTTACTATTACCACGGCATGGTTACGCGGCTCATCCGCCCAAGCATAGCCAATCCAGATGGCGGCATCTACTACACCGGGCTGCCTTGAGGCCGGGTCGACAGCTGCATAAATGCTTTTTCCCGGTTCTATACGGGTGCTGGTCTTTTCGCCGGGTAACAGCACAGGTATAGATACATAAGCTTTATAAGCCGGTTTGCCTTTGCCGCTCTCCAGGCGATCAATCAGATTGGCAACGGCACGCCGTTTGGTAGCCATGGCATCTTCGTGCGGGGCCATGCGGTAACAGGTAATCAGGTCCGAGTTTTCTGCCAGTCGCCAGGATACATTGCCGTGCAGGTCCATAGCGGTAGAGATCAAAGTTTGCTTACCCACTACTTTCCGTATACGGGTGATAAAGTCGCCCTCCGGATCATCCAGCCCTACCACGCTCATCGCACCATGAATGTCGAAAAACAATCCATCGTACGGCTTGCCTTTTTCAAGTAATGCCAAAGTTTGTTTCACCAGCGACTCATAGGCCTGACGGGTAACTGCACCGCCGGGCAGCGCCTTACCTACCAATGCCGGTATCCACTCCGCTTTATTGCGAAGGGGCGAATCAATAGACATAAACGGGTACATGCCATACACCTCATTTCCATATTTGGCGTGAAAAGCGGCTTCATCCGTCAGCGCCGGCGAGAACGTGCTCGATTCAATAGCCAGCCCGGCAATGGCAATACGCGGCAGCAGCTTTTTTTGTGCAATAACCGGTATATAGCAGCCCATTAGCACAAACAGCAGCAGGTAACAATGTTTCATCACAAGAAAGAGAGTTAATGGTGAACAACTAAAGATAATTAAGCTTGTTGAATAAAAGGAACTCAACCCCATTATTAATTTCAATTGCTATGCCTGCCAACTACGATAACGCTGCCTGGTTTTACGATCGCCTGTCGCGGCTGGTGTATGGCCGGCAACTTACCGAGGCGCACCGCTTCCTGATTCCTTACATCCCTGCCGGGGCTCATGTATTAATTGTGGGAGGCGGCACCGGTTATGTATTGGATGAAATTACACGGCAGCATCCTTCCAGGCTAATAATCACTTATGTAGAAATTTCGGCCAGGATGACGGCGCTGGCCCGTAAAAGGCACTGGGGCGACAATAAGGTCACCTTCATTAACTGTGCGATAGAAGCAGTAGATCTGGACCAGTATGAAGTTATCTTTACGCCGTTTTTATTCGACAATTTTCGTCAGGCCGAATTTAAAGCCTTGTTTGATCATCTGCACTGTCACCTCCTGCCGGGAGGCCGATGGCTGAATGCAGATTTTCAGCTTACAGGGCGGTGGTGGCAGCCGGTGTTACTAAAAACTATGTTCCTGTTTTTTAAGCTGTTGGGCTGCGTAGAAGTGAGCCAATTGCCTGATATTGACCAAGAGTTTCATGACCATCATTATCAATCCATTGCAAGGCAAACTTTCTTTGGCGGGTTTATCAGTTCTGTAATTTATCAACACAAAGCGGGATAAATAGTGCTTATTTATCCCGCTTTGTGTTTACCCTGCTAAGCGGTTAGAAAAGGCTTTGGGTGCCTATCCTTCATAAGCAAACTTATAGCCGATACCGCGCACTGTTTGCAGGTATTGGGGCGAATCGGGATTGTGCTCAATCTTTTTCCGCAGCCTCACAATGTGCATATCCAATGTGCGGGTATTTACGTCGGCATTGTAGCCCCAAACTTCCATCATCAGTTCCTCACGGTTGATGACCTTGTTTTTATTTTTCAGAAAATACAGTAGGATGCGGTTTTCCAGAATGGTCAGCTCTATTTTGCGGTCATTCTTTACCAGCAGGTGGGTATTGGGGTGATGCTCCATCCCATCAAAACGGTACACCTCGGTTTTATCACTGTTGAGGGAAAATTTAATTTTGTTATCAATCATCGCCACCAGCACATCCATATTAAATGGCTTGGTAATGTAGTCGGACACGCCAAAATTATAGGCTTCAATTTTGTCAACGTCCTGCGCCTTAGCCGTCATCATGATAACCAGCTTATCGAAACCTTTGGCCCGGATATCGGCACATACCTCAGAGCCTTGCTTGCCTGGCAGCATCCAGTCCAGCAGCACAATATCAGGTGCGCCGGATAAGATCATCTTCTCGGCATCTTCGCCGTTAGCTGCTTCCAATACTTTATACCCTTCACTTTCCAAGCGTTCGGCCACCAAAAAGCGAAGATTTTCATCATCTTCTACCAGTGCAATTTTTATTTCTCTGTTCATAATTTAAGTTTCGTACGGTAAGGTAACTATAAATTCCGAGCCTTCATTTATTTTACTCTTTACCGTTATATCTCCGTTCATAAAGTTAACCAGTTCTTTGCAAAACGCCAAACCCAGCCCTACGCTGCCGTTTTGATTGTATTTATTCTGGATACGGTAAAATTTCTTGAATATATTATTTAGCTCGCCCTGGGGGATACCTATCCCCTTGTCAGCAAACGAAAATACCAGATTCCGCTTTTCCTGCATCACATGAATAGCGAGTTCTTTATCCTGTGGGTTAGAGTATTTGTAGGCGTTCTCTATCAGGTTTTGGAAAAGGCTGCCCAACAGCACCGGGTCGGTAATAAACTCCAGGTCGTATTCCAGATGATAACTCAGCTTAAAATCAGGATATTTGATGCGGAAGGTTTCGATATATTTTTTGACAAACTCCTTAATATGGATTTTCTCTTTCTTGATGTGGATAGATTTATTTTCAATCTGTGTAAAAGAGAGCAGTTTATTCATCAAATCATTTAGTTTATCGGCTTCTTCGTCCAGTATACGGCCATAATGCTTGCGCTGCCGTTCGGTAAGTTCGCCATCACCTCTGAGGTTGGAGCCGGCAATTTTAATTACGCTTACCGGTGTTTTAAACTCGTGGGTAAAGTTGTTAATAAAATCATATTGCAGTTTAAACAGCTTCAGGTTTATGTTCAAATTACGGCCAATTAGCCAGCCGATTACCAGCAAACAGCTATAAATTATCAGCACAATAGCTCCGGTAGGCATAAAGCGGCGGTTGGTTTCGGCCCGCAGGTAGCTTTGCGGCGACCGGAAATAAAGTTTATAATCTGAAAATGCTCCGTATAGCGGAATATCTGTCGTTTTTATGTTACTGGCGTTATCCAAAGGGTCATACACGACCGGCTTAATCGAGACCTCCTTATACAATTGCGGCAGTGTGTTACGTATATGCAGTTGGCGCACATCCAGCACAAAAGTCATCATATTCTGCTTATATACCGCGCCAGGGTGATTGCCCTCTTTAAGCTGTTTATAATATTTGATATCTTCGCGGCGAGGGATGTTTAAATAATTAATGCGCGAGGGCTTTACATCATAAAAGATCCGGTATTGCTCGTCCTGGCTGGGTACCCGTGAGGTGTCGGCTACATCTATAAAGTTACTGAACTTATCAGCCATCAGTTCAAAATCGCGGTCATCTCCCCGGTCTTTACTTTTTGAACCCACTACCTTACCGTTATGCGGCAGGTATTGATAGATGGACTTTACGGCCACCTGCAGGCCCTTTTTATGATGGGCCTCTGCATGGCTGCTGATGGTAAGGATGTAAAACTTAATTCGCTTTACAAAGGGATAAGCGGCATACACCGACTGCGCATAGCTGCCTGCCGAGGCTGAATCCAGAAAGCCCTGGTAGGAGGTAATTTCAGATATCTTATACTGAAAAAAATCGTTGTATTGCTTTAACGTTTGCTCCTGCACTTCAATCTTATCAGAGGCAAACTCATTTTCCACGTACCGGGCGTTGAGGTTATAGGCCACAATAATAGCCACCACCAGTGCAATGGTAATGAGCACCATAAAACTGATGATAAGCAGGAAATTTTTGCGGTATACGTTTTTTTGCGCAGCCATAACCTTTACTGATTATGGTTTAACCTTCATGTTTTCGTCCAGAAATTTTTCAATTAACGTGTACATTTCTGTACGGTTATGCTCGCTTCTGAAAAACGCCCGCTCGTTATCTTTCAAAACATAAGTTACCGGCTGCGGGTCGCGTTTGCGCAGTTCGCGTACAAACTGATTCAGCTCGCTGATATTGGCACGTGGGTCTTTAGCCCCCTGAAACATCAGCAGCGGTACACGGATTTTATCGGGATGGAATACCGGCGATATATTTCGCAGTTGTGTAGCATCAGTTTCCGGGTTACCTACCATTTCATAGGTCATTTGCAGGTAAGGTTTAAAAAACGGCGGTGCATCTTTAATAAACGTAAAAAAGTTGATCAGCCCGTTCTGCACAACAGCACAGTTATACATTCCCTGATGTGTAGAAACGCCATATAAGGCCGAGAACCCGCCAAAGCCGCTTCCCATTAAAGCAATTTTTTTAGGATTAGCAATTTTTTGTGCTATCAGCCATTGCACACCGTCGGTAATATCCTGCTGCATTTTGCCGCCCACCTGTTTAAAGCCGGCGTTATGGAAGGCCGTACCATAGCCCGAAGAGCCACGGTAATTTACCTGAAACACCGCATACCCGCGGTTGGCCAAAAACTGCACCTCGGCATTATAGCCCCAGCTGTTTCGCCCCCATGGGTCGTTGTGCGGCATTACTACCACCGGCAGGTTATTGGCTTTTTTGTTTAACGGCAAGGTTAAATACCCTTTAATCAGCAGCCCGTCGCTGGCTTTGAAAGAAACGGGCTGCATGGCGCACAATTCGTCCGGCTGTATGGATGAATTGATGTTACCCAACGAGGTCAACTTTTTTTCTGTACTGTTGTACAAATAGAAGGTGCCCGGATTACGGTCATTATACGCATTGATAATAAACCGGGTATTGGAGGTATCGCGGTCCAGCAGTTTAATTACCATACTATTGTTAAACTGCTGCCTGATGTTTTGAAATATTGCTTCGATACCGGCGTTTAAAAAATGTTTTTGGGGCTTGGTATCTTCCCAGGCTGCATACTCCAGCTGGCCTTTATTTTTAACATAACTTACCTCTTGTATATCTGCATCATCAGTAGCGTAAATCACCTTATCCTCTTTGCCGTTCTCGGCATTGATTTGTACCAGAGCCATCTTATCGCGGTTCACATTAGAGAGTGCATAAAAAACCTTTTTACTGGCCGAAAAGCCCACCGGTTCCACCGAGTTTTTAAAGTTGTTTTTAATAATGGGCTTAAACGAAGCATTATCGTCAGGCCTGAACAAAATCGTTTCGTCTACCCCGTCTGATGACTTGGCCAAGCGTATCTTGCCGTCAGCATCTGGAAACCACTCCGTAATATTTCCTGGGTTAGGAAGGTACAAATCCAGCTTACCGGTTTTAATATTGAGGCGGTACACATCAAAACTGGCCGGATTACGCTTATTCATGGCAATGGTAACCACATCGGGCTGCGGTCGTATCCGGCTCAGCAGCTTTACCTTTACCTTTTCCAGCGATAGTAGGTTGGTCATTTTCAAGGTGGTGGCATTCAGCGCATACACCTTAAAATCATCCATTACAATACGGTCCTGCAAAAAAATAAGCTCATTGTTGTAGGTCCATATATAATCCCGTATGGAGTAATCGGTAAATGAAGTAGCCATGCGTTCACTGCCATCAATTAATGATTTGATGCAGAGGTTCTGCTTTTCTTTATAGGGTTTTAAATAGGAGATATAATTGCCGTCCGGCGATATCTTAAAAAAGCTTTTTTCCGGAGTTTTAAAAAAATCAAGCACAGGTATCTGCTTCACTTCCTTATGGCAGGAGGCAACTAAAAGCGATACCAAAACACAAAACAAAACTCTTAAACGGATAATCATAGAAACGCAGTTCGCGATGTATTATAAATTTTAAACTTAGAGATTTTTAATATATACGTATTCAATGTCACTACAATTTTACCCTTAACCTGCGTTATAACAAGAGCTGACCACAATGCCGTCAATTGGTTTATATTAAGTAATTTTGGTTATAATGAGGGTAAAAATACTACTTACGTTTTGCTGCCTGCTTATGGGTACCTGTGCCCTTGCGCAAACCACCGAATTGCAGCTGGCCAAGCAGTACCTGGATAATGCCGAGCCGCAAAAAGCCGCCGAAATTTATGCACGGCTGTATAAACAGGATAACGAAGCCTACTACCGTTATTATGCAGATGTATTACTCACCCTCAAAAAATATGATGAAGCTGAGCGTATTACCCGGCAACTTTACCAAAGCCACCCCGACGATTACCAATACCCGGTTGCCCTTGAACAAGTGTACATCCGGCAGGGCCGTGCGGCTAAAGCAGACAACCTCACCAGGGATCTGATTAAAAACCTACCGGCAGACCAGGGGCATATTGCCGGCCTGGCCATGCAGTTTTACCAGGCAGAGAATACGGACGCCGCCATCAAATGTTTCTTGCAGGGCCGTAAGCTGCTGCATAGTAACCAAGTCTTTACAATCGAACTCATCAGCCTGTATCGCTTTAAGCGGGATAAAGCAGCTTTAACGGATGAATACCTAAGTTACTTACCGGCTAATCCGGGCTATCTGAGCCAGGCAGAAGGAACACTAAGCACCCTGTATGATAGTCCGGCAGACTATGTACAATTTAAAGATAAAGTGACCAGGCTGCTGCAAAAAAATCCGCAGGATGTAGTTTATAACCGGCTGATGATATGGCAGTATCTGCAGCAAAAGCAATACGGCCAGGCACTGGAACAAACCATTGCCTTAAGCCGCCAACAGCATGAGGATGGTAACCGCGTATTTGACCTGAGCCGTACGCTGGCCGATAACGATGCCTACGATGAAGCTATTAAAGGCTACCAGTATGTAATTGACTTAGGTAACACCAATAACGACCTGTACCTGCCGGCTAAAGTCGATTTGATTCATACCAAAAACCTGAAAATTACTTCGGGCAGGTACGCGCCTGCTGATTTGGCCGGATTGGAAAAAGATTATCAAAACCTGCTGGCAGAGTTTGGTACCACCAGCGGTACGGCCTTTGCTATGGAGCGGCTGGCCAAACTGCAAGCCTTTAAGCTGCATAAATTAACCGATGCCCAGCAGCTGTTAGAGCAAGCGATACGCATACCCAATTTGCGCCCCGACCTGCTGGCCGCCTGCAAACTTGATTTAGGCGATGTAGAGTTGATAAACGGGCAGCCCTGGGAAGCAACCTTGTTGTATAGTCAGGTAGAGAAAGCTAACCAGGGCTTACCGATGGCCCAGGAGGCGCAGTTGCGCAACGCACAGCTGGCGTATTACACCGGAGATTTTAAATGGGCGCGCGAACAACTGGATGTACTGAAGGCGGCTACCTCCCAACTTATTGCCAACGATGCCCTGAACTTATCATTGCTGATAAGTGATTACCTGACGGCCGACAGTACCGGCGGCGCATTAAAAGTATATGCCCACGCCGACTTATTGATTTTTAAGGAAGAACCTGAAAAAGCCCTGCAAACGCTGGACAGTATTCCGGCGCGTTTTCCGGGCAATTCATTAACCGATGATATCCTGATGTCGAAAGCGCGCATCCTGATTCAGCAGAAGGCTTATGCAATGGCAGCAGCGCCGCTGAAGCAGATTGCCGATGAACACAAATTCAGCCTTTGGGCCGATGATGCTTTATATATGCTGGGCGATTTATATGAGCATCAACTGAATGACAAGGCAGCAGCTAAAACTTATTATCAGCGTATTATTACCGATTACCCCGGCAGTCTGTGGATTGGCGAAGCGCGCAAGCGATTCAGAATTTTGCGGGGCGATCAGCCGGATACTTCATCATAATTTCTATTTTTGCTGGATATGGTTATTTACAACGAAACGTACGTGGTAAACCCCGAACTCCATGAGTTGTGGTTGAACTGGATGAAACAAAATCACATTCCGGCCGTGATGGAAACCGGCTTTTTTACCTCGTACAAAATACTTACGGTAATTAACTCGCCCAACGAGGGGGTTACTTATTGCCTGCAATTTAATACTGATAAGGTAGAGCAGTACACCGAGTTTAGTGAAAAACATTTGCAGCAGTTGCACACGAACCATAACCAG
>CAXTCH010000101.1:2516-9730 GCA_964241945.1 uncultured Mucilaginibacter sp. | reverse complement strand
GCCGGTATAGTCTTTATCGCGACCGGTAAGAATATCATAAAAGGCACTGGTGGCTAAACTGTTTTGTGATAGTACCGCAATTTTATCACCCTTACTTACCATCAAATTAATATCATCAAACAACACCTCTCCTGCAACCGTTTTACCCAATTTCTCAATTTGCAAAATCTGGTCACCGGCTTCGCGGGCTTGCTGATTGAACATTATTGCCGGGTACTTACGGTTAGAAGGTTTGATTTCATCGAGATTGATTTTATCTAAAGCCTTTTTACGACTGGTGGCTTGCTTTGATTTAGAAGCGTTGGCACTAAACCTGCGGATGAACTCCTGCAATTCCTTAACCCGGTCTTCCGTCTTTTTATTTTGATCGGCGCGTTGCTTCAAAGCCAGCTGGCTTGATTCATACCAGAAAGAATAATTACCGGTATAAATGGTCATCTTGGCAAAATCAATATCCACAATATGTGTACAAACCGTGTCCAGGAAGTGACGGTCGTGCGATACCACCAATACAATGGCTTCATAACCGGCTAAAAAATCTTCCAGCCAGCTGATGGTATGTATATCCAAGTCATTGGTAGGCTCATCCAGCAACAAAATATCAGGGTTGCCAAACAACGCCTGGGCAAGCAATACACGTACCTTTTGGTTGCCGTCCAGTTCTTTCAGCAATTTATAATGTAAATCTTCTTTGATCCCCAGGTTGCTCAGTAAAGTAGCGGCATTGCTTTCGGCATTCCAGCCATCCATTTCGGCAAACAAAGTTTCCAGTTCGCCGGCCCGCTCTCCGTCGGCATCAGTAAAATCTTCTTTAAGATAGATGGCATCTTTCTCCTTCATGGTGCCATATAATTCTTTATGACCCATTAACACTGTTTCAATCACCGGGAAATCATCAAACTCATAGTGATTCTGTTTCAGCACCGCCATACGCTCGCCCGGGGTAAAGCTTACCGACCCGGTACTGGGGTCTACCTCACCTGAAAGAATTTTTAAAAATGTTGATTTTCCTGCTCCGTTAGCGCCAATAATTCCGTAGCAGTTACCCTGAGTAAATTTCAGGTTAACGTCTTCAAACAAAGTACGTTTGCCGTAACGTAGTGATAGATTGGATACCGTAATCATGCTGCCTCTTAATTTGCCGCAAAGTTACATAAAATAAGACTGAAAATAGTATATCCCTTAATCCTAGCTTAGGAAACTAACGGTGAAATGACGATTATAAATGAGATAATTTAGCACCCCAATTGTCCACAAATTTTGGGTACGGATTTCTACAATGTAAGTAGGATATTTTCAGGAAATGCCTTTAAACATTATATTACTCAATGGAACAAAAATTGTCTTACAACAACCACAATTAAATCTCTGAAAAAATGGTAGCGGTTATCAGCGGACTCATCATAGCAAACTTAGTAGTAGTTTATGGTAAAGCACAAAATAAAATAAGCCGGTAAAAAACCGGCTTATTTTATTTCCCCCAAGTCGAAGGGTCTTTTCGCCACTCCTGCAGCAAATTGATATCTGATTCAGAAACGTATGGTTTGTCGGCCGCGAATTTTATAAGCGCGTTATAATTTGAAAGGCTTACATAACGGCATTTGGCCTGTTTAAAATTATCGGCAGCGGCATCAAACCCGTAAGTAAAAATAGCGGCTAAACCGGCTACTTCGCAGCCCTCGGCCCGCAATGCGGCCACAGCTTCTAAACTGCTTTTCCCGGTTGATATTAAATCTTCCACTACTGCCACGCGTTTACCGGGCATTATTTCACCCTCAATCATTTTTCCGGTACCGTGCTCTTTGGGTTTTGAGCGTACATAAATAAAGGGTAAACCCAGTTCCTGGGCTACCAATACACCCTGCGGTATACCTGCTGTGGCAACCCCTGCTATGCAGCTTACTGCACCAAATTCCTCCTGAATCAGGGCGCTTAACTTTTGCCTGATGTAGGTACGGATGGCCGGGTATGAAAGCGTTACGCGGTTATCACAATAAATTGGTGATTTCCAGCCCGAGGCCCAGGTAAATGGATTATTGGGTTGTAATTTAATTGCTTTAATTTGCAGCAGAAATTCAGCTACCTGCAATTCAACCTCATTGTTATTGAACATGGCTCAAAAATACAGAATTTATATTAACCAAAATGTACTTCTGATTGCAGAATGTGCACTTCGGGGCACCGAAAGTTACAAAACGATTGACCACCAATCGTTTGATTTTAAAAAATTTTATGCCGAAACCTCAGGTAAGAAAAAAGCGGCCCGTTACCTGATGGTTTGTGAGGACGCCAAACAGATGTTAAAAGCGATAATAAAGCAAGTTACTTTAATTGAAGCCGCAGGCGGGTTAGTGAAATATAACAGCAATGAGTTTTTGTTTATTTACCGTAACGACAAATGGGATTTACCCAAAGGCAAACTGGAGAAAGGCGAGAAGCCACGCGACGGGGCCGTGCGGGAAGTTGAAGAAGAATGCGGTATTCAAATCAGTAAATGTGGTAAGCGAATCTGTAAAACTTACCACGCCTATACCATAAAAGGCGAAGTGGTTTTAAAGCGTACCTATTGGTACAACATGCGCTACAAAGGCAAAGGCGAGCTTAAACCACAAGTTGAAGAAGGTATTACCGATGTTCGCTGGTTCAAGAAATCAAACATCAACAAAGCGATCATCAGCAATACCTTTCCTTCCATTATGGATGTGCTGGTAAAGAAAGAGCTAACTGAAGCTCAGTAAGCGCTTCGGCAGGTACAAACTGGCTTACGTCACCATTATAGCGCAAAATTTCGCGAACAATGGTAGAGCTAATGGATGAATAACCCGGCTTACTTACAATAAATATACTTTCTACCGCAGGCGCCAAGGCATGATTTATCTGGGCAATGGCCTTCTCATACTCAAAATCCGAAACCGTGCGTATGCCCCGTATCATATACTCGGCGTTAATACTTTTGCAAAAATCGACTGTTAATCCCTCATAAGCAACTACCTCAATTTTTGGATTATGGGCAAATACAGCACGGACCACTTTTTCGCGCTGTGCTATTGTAAGCAATCCCTTTTTGCTGCTGTTTACCCCGATCCCTATATACACTTTATCAAATAAACCCAGCGAACGTTCTACAATATCTACGTGCGCTTTGGTAATCGGATCAAACGAACCGGGAAATAAGGCAATTTTCATAGGTGCAATCATATGATGTTGTACAAAGCTACAAAGGAATTGATAAACTATTTACGGTGACCGCTGTTGTTTTAGCATAATATACAAACATGAAGATACGGTTCACTTACCTGTTATTTGCAGTTTCTCTGCTTTCTGTGACAGCCTGCCATACCCGCAAATCAGCCGGTCGGTCTCAAGGATTAAGCAAAAATACACCTGTGCCGCCCAGCAGCGTGCGCCAGGGCGATACAACTACCCGCACTCCCACACCGCAATTTACACCCAATGTGGTACGCGTACCTAATATGAGGCCCAAGCCATCGCCCGAGCCAAAAGCGCCGGTTCCTCCTATGTAGGGCAGCCCTCACATCATCCTTGTCTATTAGATAGCGCTTAAAGCAGGCTTTTACAGGTAGTAAATATTACCGTTGGTTTTGATGTGCCCTGCATCCATCAACGTGCGGAGCAACGCCAGCTGTTCCTGCCGGGTGCCTTTAGTAAGGCCACTCATAAGCTGGTTTAACGTGAGCGGTTCACTGCCAAGTAACTGCATCACTTCATCACTGATCATTTCATTGATTTGAGCATAATTTTGCTGCCTTTTCTCGCGCAGGCACACATCGCATTTTCCGCACTTGGGGGCGTCGGGTTCGCTGAAATAACCAAGCAATTGCCGGCTCCGGCAAACCGGAGTTTCCGCATAAGCCAGTACCGCTTCCATTTTTTTCTGATAAACCTGTTTTCGCTGTGCAATATATTGATGATCGAGCAGCAGGTATTCACCACTTACCCTCGGTTTAAGGTAAGTAACTTGCGGTTTATCAGTCTGCTGCATGTAACTGATAACTTCTGCTTTATGCAATTGCAGCAATGCATCAATCACCTGCTGTACGGTTAGTCCCGTACGGCGGGCTACATCAAACTCCCGTACGCGCACATAATTTTCAAAAGCTCCGCCGTACGAGCGCAGCAATGTTTTAACAAACGGGTCCCAGCCCGAATTTTGCACCTGAAAATTATACAGGTCCTCATGAGTTACCTCGAACCGGAAACGGGAAGGCAAAAACACACTTTCATTGAATGCCAGGTATTCCCCTTGCTCTAAAAACTTAAGCGCATTTAACACTTTGAGCGCATCCAGCTTAAAGCGGCCGGCAAAATCGCCGATGTCCAAATCAAAGCTTAGCCCCTCACCCGCCCCGTAAGCCAGCTGAAAAAAATTAGCCAGATAATGGTATACCTGCTTAATTTCTTCTAACGACGGAAAACTGAGTTCAAACTTCTTTTCTTGTTTTTGCCGGTCGGCAGGGCTGTATAATAGCACGGCGTAAGCCTTTTGCTCGTCGCGCCCGGCCCTGCCGGCTTCCTGGTAATAGGCTTCCAGGCTTTCGGGTGCATCGCGGTGAATTACAAACCGCACATCCGGCTTATCTATCCCCATACCGAATGCGTTGGTTGCCACCATTACACGGATATGGTTATTTTTCCATTGCTCCTGCTTGGCTGTTCGCAGATCAGCTTCCAAACCGGCGTGATAATAATCAGCTTTAATATGATGTTCATTCAGATATTTAGCCACCTCAACGGTTTCTTTACGGCTGCGCACGTAAACAATCCCGCTGCCTTTTACCCCCTTAATCACTTCCAGCATCCGGCGCAACTTGTGCTCTTCCTGCTCCACCAGATAACTTAAATTGGTTCGCTCAAAACTGCGCTGAAAAACGTTAGGTTTTTTAAAAAGTAAACGTTGCTGTATGTCTTCTTTTACCTCAGCTGTGGCCGTGGCCGTAAGCGCCAGTACCGGTACCTTCGGATGAAGTTTGCGTAAATCGGCCACGTGAAGATAGGGCGGCCGGAAATCATACCCCCATTGTGAAATGCAGTGCGCCTCATCAACCGCAATCAGGTTAACGTTCATGTACTTGATGCGCTCCTGCACCAGTTCGGAAAGCAAACGCTCGGGTGACAGGTAGAGAAACTTGACCGGGCCATAAATGCAATTATCCAGCGCAATATCTACCTCACGTTTCCCCATACCCGAAGTAATCGCGACCGCTTCAATGCCTTTTGCTTTCAGCCCGTCAACCTGATCTTTCATCAAAGCAATTAGCGGCGAAATAACCAGGCAAATACCCGGTTTGGCAAGGGCCGGTATCTGAAAGCATATCGATTTCCCTCCGCCGGTAGGCAGCAAAGCCAAAGCATCCTGCCCCTGCAGCACCGCCTCAATGATGGTGCGCTGCAAAGGCCTGAAATTTTTGTAACCCCAATATTGATGTAAAATTTCGTCTATGCTCATTTAACTTATGCAACCGGGTGCATCAATATACATGCTATATTTATAATTTTGCTTTGCATTAACGCTAATTAATGAAACTTCTTTACGGCAGCATCCTCTTCCTATTTATTTTCAACGCCGCTCAGGCGCAAAAGTGGAATGTAGAAAATACACCAGGCCCTTCAAAAAAAGTAACCATTACCACCGATGAAGGCACATGGATGGATCTGGACGTAAGTCCTGACGGCAAAACTATTGCATTCGACCTATTAGGCGACATCTATACGCTACCCATCAGTGGTGGCAAAGCTACGCTTTTAACCGGTGGCAAGGCCTGGGAAGTGCAGCCCCGATTCAGCCCGGATGGAAAATCGATATCTTACACCAGCGACCGCGACGGCGGGGACAACATCTGGCTGATGGGTGCAGACGGCGCGAGCAAGCACCCGGTGACCAAGGAAACCTTCCGGCTGCTTAATAATGCCTCATGGATGCCTGACGGCCAATATTTTGTAGCGCGAAAGCATTTTACCAATACCCGTTCATTGGGCGCTGGAGAAATTTGGCTGTACCACAAAAACGGCGGTGACGGCATACAGCTTACCAAACGGAAAAATGACCAGCAAGATGCCGGTGAACCGGTGGTATCGCCTGATGGCAAATACGTGTATTGGAGCGAGGATGTAACGCCCGGGCCGGTTTTCGAATACAACAAAGACCCTTATAAAGGTATCTACGCGATTAAACGGATCAACCGCGAAACCGGAAAAATTGAAACCGTAACAGGCGGCCCGGGTGGCGCTTGCCGGCCCCAGCTATCGCCTGATGGCAAAATGATGGCCTTTGTAAAACGGGTGCGTTTAAAATCAGTGCTGTACATTCACAATTTAACTACCGGCGAGGAATGGCCGGTATATGATGATTTGTCGCATGACCAGCAAGAGACCTGGGCCATTTTTGGCACCTATCCTAATTTTGACTGGACGCCGGATAACCAGCATCTGATATTCTACGCCAAGGGGAAAATATGGAACTTAGACGTAAACACCTTGAGCATTGTGCAGATACCTTTTGAAGTTACCTCTGTACAAACAATTACCGATGCGCTGCACTTTCCTCAAAAGGTATATCAGGATGAATTTACGGCCAAGATGATACGTGACCTGGTTACCTCACCGGATGGCAAAAAAGTAGCTTTTAATGCGGCGGGTTATATCTATATAAAAGATTTGCCCAATGGCAAGCCCGAACGCCTGACTAATAGCACAGATTTTGAGTTTCAGCCGTCTTTCAGTCCGGATGGAAAGCTGATTACCTATATAGACTGGTCTGACGAATTGAAAGGCGCTGTTAATGTGGCCAATGTAGCCACCGGACAGGTGACACGACTGACGGCAGATAAAGGCTTTTATTACAATCCGCGCTTTTCCGGTAAAGGCAACAAAATTGTTTACCGGCGTGGTGAAGGCAATGAAGTAATGGGCTATGCTTTTGGTAAAAACCCGGGCATTTATGTCATTTCCGCTACTGGCGGCATACCTGAACTGGTGCTCGATCATGGCATCAGGCCGCAGTTTTCTTCCAACGATGCCAAGATTTACTTTCAAAGCAGTGAAGATGGCAACAAAGCTTTTAAGGTGATAGACACCAGCGGAGCTAATGAACGCACGTTATACACTTCAAAATATGCTACCCAATTTAACCCGAGCCCTGATGGTAAGTGGATGGCATTTACCGAACTTTTCAATTGTTACGTAACGCCCATGAC
>CAXTCH010000101.1:0-2416 GCA_964241945.1 uncultured Mucilaginibacter sp. | reverse complement strand
GACAGCAAAATAGCTTTCACCAATGCCCGCATTATTACCATGAAAGATAATGAGGTGATTGAAAAAGGTACAATATTAATTGACCATAATAAGATAGTGGCCGTAGGTAAAGAAGTAAAGGTGCCGGCTGATGCACGGGTTTATGATGTAAACGGTAAAACCGTCATGCCGGGCATTGTAGATGTGCATGCACACCTGCATCCCAGCCCGGACGGCATATCGCCGCAGCAGGATTGGAATTATTATGCCAATTTGGCTTTTGGCGTTACCACCGCGCATGATCCCTCGAGCAATACCGAAATGGTATTCAGTCAATCTGAAATGTTGAAGGCGGGGCGGCTTATAGGGCCACGGGTATATTCAACAGGCACGGTGCTGTATGGTGCCGACGGCGATTTCAAGGCAGTAATTAACAGCATGGATGATGCCCGTGTACATCTGCGCCGCATGAAAGCGGTAGGCGCTTTCTCTGTAAAAAGCTATAATCAACCCCGCCGTGAACAGCGCCAGCAAATTATTGAGGCCGCCCGCGAATTGCAAATGGAAGTGGTACCTGAAGGCGGATCAACCTTTTTTACCAATATCAACATGGTGCTGGACGGGCATACGGGCGTTGAGCACAACCTGCCCGTTTGGCCGGTTTATAAGGATGTAACTTCTTTATGGAACAGCAGTAAAAGCGGTTACACACCTACCCTGATTGTAAGCTACGGCACCCAATTTGGCGAAAACTATTGGTACGACCGCACTGAAGTGTGGAAGAACGACCATTTATTAACTTTTGTACCACCATCAATGGTAGATGCCAGGTCAAGGCGCAGAACCACTTCGGAATATGGGGATTACGGCCATATTGAAGTTTCACATTATGTAAAACAGATTAGCGATGGCGGCACTAAAATTAATTTAGGTTCGCACGGACAGCTACAAGGTCTGGGCGCGCATTGGGAATTGTGGATGCTGGCGCAAGGCGGCATGACGCCGATGCAGGCCATTCGCTGCGCTACCATTAACGGCGCTGCTTATTTAGGTATGGACAAAGAAATAGGTTCATTGGAACCCGGCAAATTGGCCGACCTGGTTGTAATGAATCAGAATCCGCTGGAAGAAATTCGCAATAGCGCCAATATTAAATATGTGATGGTGAACGGAAGGTTATATAACGCCGATACCATGAACGAAACCGGCAGCCGCGAGAAGCCACGCATGCACTTTTGGTGGCAAAATTCGCGTGGCGAAGCAGCTACGCAACCCATAGGCAGCAGCGAAACCTGGCTATACACCACCCAAGATGGTGATTAATTTCTTGTTTTATCTGTCAGTCGCTTTGGTAAATCGCTTCAGCAGCCATTGATAAAAGGCAGGAAAATCATTATGCCATTGCTGCTCGTTGTGATGAGCGCCCGGTACTATAACGACAGCTATAGCATTGGGCAAAGGTAGTTTTGCGGTAAGCAAGGCGGTCATCTGTTGCATATCGGTAACCATACTGTCGCTCTCTGCATCGCCGCAAACAAAATAAAAGCCGGAAGATTTTCCAATGGCCGCTTGCTGTACAAAAGGGTAAACGGCCGGCGCGATCCATAAAGCGGGTGAAAATACGCCGGCGCTGCCAAACACGCTGGGGTATTTGGCCGCTGCGTAAAGCGAAATCAGGCCTCCCATTGAACTGCCGGCAATAGCGGTATACCGGGCATCTGTTAAAGTGCGGTAGTGACGGTCGATATAAGGCTTTAAGGTTTGGACTACAAAATCAGCATATTCACTGCCCCTGCCCTTTCCGTATTTAGAATCATAAGGGTCATATTCAGTGATGCGGTTGTCTCCGCCATGGTCGATACCTACAATAACGCACTGCTGTTCAGGCGGCAATTGATCCATAAGTTCATCTACGCCCCATTCGCCATAACCTGAGGTAAAGGTGTCGAACAGATTTTGTCCGTCATGCATATAAATCACGGGATATCGTTTAGCGCTATAGCGGTAATCAGCAGGCAGATATATCCAGATTCGTCGTTTTCTGCCTAACTGTGGCATATCAAAATTTTCACTGACGATATATACCTGTTTGCTGGCCGTATGCACTTTGGGCTGCGGTTTAAGTTCATTTTGCCATGCAGCCGGCGTTAACTTAATAAGCGTGTCATGTTGCAATTGTACATCCCGGTTTTCAACAGCTTTTCCGTCCCGGCTATATTCAACAGCATCCCAACTACCTTTGGTTATTTTGAATGAATACCGGCCTTTCGGCAAAGTTTTCAACAGCTCGAAATAACCGGATGAATTGTAGTGCAATTGCCATGCACTATCAGCCGGATTCCAATTGTTAAAGTCACCTGCCAGGTAAAGTGTATCGCCAACACTAACTATAGGTGGTTTCGACGGTACTTGAAACCTTACTTTGACCTGTCCAAAC
>CAXTCH010000100.1:0-9761 GCA_964241945.1 uncultured Mucilaginibacter sp. | reverse complement strand
CCTTCGGCCATCTGGCTGCGGCAACTATTGCCGGTGCATAGCACCAATACATTTTTCATACCCATACAATTTAGCAACAGCCGGGAGCACAGCAGCCTTTTTCTGCATAAACGGTTATACTAAAGATGCCGGCCCTACCCGCCTTGAATTGAGCTATACCTTCATCAGATAAATACCCTGATAAAATATCATCCGGAATGATTATCGGTTTCTTCTTTTGTATAACAACATTCTTAAAGCCGTTCTTTTCAATCAGGCCGAGGTAATCCTGCTTTTGAATGGCGCCTGCTACACAACCTGCGTACATTTCGGCCGCATTTTTCAGGGCAGCCGGCAAATCGCCTACCAATACAACATCTGATATACTGAAATGACCACTCGGCTTTAAAACGCGGTAAATTTCTTTAAATACACCGTCTTTGTTCGGCACCAGGTTCAACACACAGTTACTTACAATTACGTCAGCTACATTAGCGGTAACCGGCATTTTCTCAATATCGCCCTGCCTGAACTCTACATTGTTAAAACCTAACTTTTCGGCATTGGCCCGCGCTTTATCAATCATCGCATCGGTAAAATCAATGCCGATTACCTTGCCGGTATCCCCGGCTTCAGCATGGGCAATAAAGCAGTCGTTGCCGGCACCGCTGCCCAAGTCAATTACTACATCGCCTTTTTTTATCCGGGCAAATTGCGTGGGTAAACCACAGCCTAAACCCAAGTCAGCATCAGCGGCATATCCTTGCAATTCGGTGTAGTCGTCACTCATAATGTTATACACTTCTGTTGAGCAACCGCCCGCGCCGCAGCAGGAAGCTTGGTTGGTTTCTTTATCTTGCAAAGCAATTTCGCTGTATTTCTGCCTTACCATGTCTTTAATTTCGTTATCGGTTCTCATAGGTTTAATTGTAATATTACGATGATTAATTTGAAATTTTTTAACAGCACATTTTGGGTTCGCTATACGAACTGAAGAACATATTTAATTCGTTTTGCAGCTTTGCCCAGGCTTTGGGTTCAATACAGTAACAGGTGCTTACCCCTTCGATGGTACCTTGTATAAGGCCTGCATTTTTTAATTCCTTTAAATGCTGTGATATAGTGGCCTGCGCTAATCCCAGTTCCTCTACCAAATCGCCGCATATACAGGCATTGGCTTTGATGATATGCTGCAAAATAGCTATACGCGCCGGATGTGCCAGCGCTTTTAATAATACTGCCAATCCGTTTTGCTGCTCAGTAAATATCTCAGTTTTTGTAATACCCATATTTATCCATCGCAATATTACGATAAATAAACCAAGTACCAAATAAATATTTGATATTTACAGATCAGGTTATTAAACAGAGAAAATTACCATGAAAGTAAACCCCATTATCACCGGCGCTACCGGTATGGTAGGCGAAGGCGTGTTGCACGTATGCCTGAAGCACCCCGAGGTAGAGCGCGTGCTCATTATCAACCGTAAACCACTGGGCATACAGCACCCGAAACTAAAGGAAATTATTCATGCCGATTTCTTCGACCTGTCAGCCATCAAACATGAACTTACCGGCTATAATGCCTGTTTCTTTTGCGCCGGCGTCACTTCGGTAGGTAAAAAGGAAGATGAATACCGGAGACTTACTTATGATCTTACCCTGCATTTTGCCCGAACTTTGGCTGAAGTAAACCCGGATGTGGTGTTTGATTATATTTCCGGAGCGGGCACTGACAGTTCTGAAAAAGGCAGCAGTATGTGGGCGCGGGTGAAGGGCAAAACGGAAAATGATTTGATGAAAATACCTTTTAAAAAGGTTTATAATTTCCGGCCGGGTTTCTTGAAGGCGATGCCCGATGCAAAGAATACACAAACGCTTTACACTTATTTGGGCTGGTTATATCCGATACTTAAATTTCTGTCGCCCAATTTAGCCACCACGCTGGAAGAATTAGGGTTAGCGATGATCAACAGCGCATTGAAGGGTTATAGCAAACCGATTATTGAGGTGAGGGATATTACAACACTTTCTAAACTATAAATCAACGCGTCATTGCCTGGTTACTTGCAATTACGCTTGTTTTAATCATTTACTTAATCCACCTCATTGTTCTGTTCCACCTTACCCGGTTAAAAACATTGGCAGCGCTGTCCAGGCTGAGCCAGGTGAGCACGGCTTTGCCTACAATATTGGTTTCGGGCACATAACCCCAAAAACGGGAATCAAGGGAGTTGTGGCGGTTATCGCCCATCATCCAGTAATAGTTTTGCTTAAAAGTATAGGTAGCAGCCGGCTTGCCATTAATAAGTACGGTGTTCCCGTTTTTCTGCAGCTTATTGTTTTCGTACAGCGTAATGGCACGTGTATAAATGGCCAGTGTGCTGTCATTCAGCGGTATGGTCATCCCTTGTTTAGGTAATGTAATCGGGCCGTAGTTATCCTCATTCCATTTCAGCAAAGGATTGTGCGGAAATACCTGAGGATTATAATTTCCGGCAGGCTCTGTGTAGGGATTCACCGATTTAATGTTAGGGATGCTTTTAAACTCGGCCACATGCTCGGCCGGGATAATCATGACATAGGAGTTGGCAGCCGTTTGGTACAACAGCTCAATATTCCAGTCGGTAAACAACTGAGGATTTATTTGGCTGCCATCAGTGGTTACCGTGTAGGAGGTTTGCTGCAACGGTGCATTTTGCGCAGTTTTGCCGTTAATGTATACCTGTCCATTTTTTATGCTCAGCACATCGCCGGGCGTACCCTGGCAGCGCTTAATCAGTACGGTTTTCATATCCACCGGGCGGTCATAAGGCGGATCATCTTCGGCGGGCTTGTTAAATACTACCACATCGCCTTTTTTTACTTTTTGTAATCCGGGTAAACGGAAATAGGGCAGCTGAATTGCATCCCAGTAAGTTTTGGTTTGATTACCGATAATCGGCTCTAAAAAAGGAACGGATAAGGGGGTGTATGGCATACGCGGACCGTAAGCCAGCTTGCTTACAAAAATATGATCGCCGGCCACCTCAGTGCCTTCCATCGAACCTGAAGGAATGGCATAGGCAGAAAATAGCAGGCCCCGAAATATAGTAGAAACCACAAGGGCAAACACCAAAGCATCCAGCCACTCGCGGATTATGCCTTTTTTAGGTTTGGGTGCGCCCGTATTTTTGCCGGATTTAAATTTCCATTGCATAGTGATAACAGATTTACAGTTAAAGGTTGAACAACAGCATAACGGCTGAAGTTATGACAAAGTATGCAATATACCTCTAACCCCTGTAAATTAAAAAGGATGCGATTGAACAACCGCATCCTTTTTATATCTTACTACCTGTCCCGGTACTGGCTTCGTACGCGTAAGGGCTGCAAACGTTTGTAGCCGCCGTTATTATCATCGTGATGATCGTGGTGATCCGTATTATCCGTTTTAAACATAATCCAAACCATCAGTATCACAAAACCCGCCAGCAATGGCCATTGAAATGCTCTTAACTGGGCCATGTAATCGCCCCAGCTATGTGAGTCTAACCAGCTCATGCCACCTTGCGAATGGTTTAACGCAAGAAATCCGGTAACCGGCATTGCCGCACCTAAAGTCTCAAAAATTGAAGTACCGGTTTCCATACGTTGAAATATTTAACTAATTATAAATGTAAACATTATTTAATACAGATTAGTATCAAGATTGTCACAAATGCTTTACGATTTTTTTGCTTTAAGTTGTAAAAAAACGGCTGCAAGGCTAATGCAGGCTGCTTTTGTACGTCATCGGTAAATAGTACCACTATCACCTTAAACGATACCATAGCCATAACCGGCCATGGTGTATCTTTGTGATATGGCAAAGCAAATCTTTCCGGTGTATGATATCTGTACCCTTTCCGAATCCCGGGAAGATGACATCCTGATCAGCCGGTTTGCGCCTTATCTGGAAGTACACAAAAATCTGCATCAGGCCCACCGGCATACCTTTTATCACTTGGTATTATTTACCAAGGGTGGCGGCACGCATACTATCGACTTTGAAACCTTTAAGGTGCAGCGCATGCAAATTTACTTTATGATACCCGGGCAGGTGCATAGCTGGGCTTTTAAAGGTGAGGTAGACGGCTATGTAATTAACTTCTCGGTACCATTCTTTCAGTCCTTTTTGTTGAAATCCGATTATCTCGACCAGTTTCCTTTCTTTAACGGAACGGTGGCCGACGAGGTGGTTCAATTACCTGCCGAACTGCATCCGCAGGTGATACAGTTGATGGAGCAATTGCTGCAGGAACGCGAGAACCGCCCGCCTTTGGGGCAGGATATGATTAAGGCGCTGTTGCTGCAATTGTTTATACAAATTGGCCGCCTGAAGTTAGCTGCACAGCCCCACCAACCCGCCGCTTATCATTATACCGTGCTGCGCAACTTTCAGAAACTGATTGAGCAGCATTACAAAACATTACGGCTGCCAAAAGCCTATGCCGAACTACTGTACATTACCCCTAATCATCTGAATGCGTTATGTAACGATTTACTGGGTACATCAGCCGGCGAGGTGATCCGCAACCGGGTAGTGCTGGAAGCCAAGCGACTGCTGGTAAACCCCGAAGTATCTATCAGTGAAATTGCTTATGAACTGGATTTTGCCGACAACTCCTATTTCAGCAAATTCTTTAAAAAGCTTACCGGCAGTACACCCGAACTATTCAGGAAAAATTTAACTCAATCCCACCATGGAAACCCTGCTTATTAATCAAACCCACGCTTCCCATCTTTTGCCGCCAACGGCAGTAAAAGCAGCCTTACATGCCAAATGCCCAAAATGCCGTACCGGTAATATGTTTGCTAACGATCTCTACAGCTTTAGCGGACAAAAAATGAATACCGAGTGCCCGCACTGCGGCTTTCATTTCGAGGTAGAGCCGGGTTACTTTTACGTGGCCATGTTTGTGAGCTATGCGTTAAACGTAGCGTTATTGGTTACCCTCGCTATAGCTACCTATGTGCTTACCGGCAGCGAAAACCCCTGGGTGTATATGCCTGTACTCATGTTATCTGCCTTGGCATTATCACCGGTTAACTTCCGTTACTCCAGGGTTATCCTGCTGTTCTGGCTTACTCCGGGCGTACACTTTGAGCGCCGTAGATGGGAAAAGCCGGCCGTTCATTCAGACCATCATTAACAGAAAATATATGGAACAGAAACCGCCGCTGCCGCCCTTTACTTTTGAAACAGCCACCCGCAAAGTACAAATGGCCGAAGACGCCTGGAACAGTAAAGATCCTGATAAGGTAGCATTGGCTTACACGCCCGATACCGAATGGCGCAACCGGTCGGTGTTTATTAGCGGCCGCGGGCAGGTAATTGAATTTTTAACTGCCAAATGGCAAAAAGAGCACAGTTACAAACTTAAGAAAGAGCTTTGGGCCTTTACCGGCAACCGCATTGCCGTACGCTTTGAATACGAATGGCACAATGATGAAGGCCAGTGGTTCCGCTCGTACGGCAACGAAAACTGGGAGTTTGACCACAACGGCTTAATGGCCAAACGCTACGCCAGCATTAACGATGTAGCTATTGAGGAAGCAGAACGCCGGTTGTAAACAAGAAGAAGATAATCTTCGCTGAATACCTTAATTAAAGATACTACTCATAGCGATGTCAGAAACTACCGTTTAAAAGTAGGTGGCAGTGCCATAACAATAGTTTGCTTTTGGGTTTTGTTTGTGAAATAATATCAGCTTACTTGAAGTTAAAAGTGAAACTATTCGGTATCAAGTCATCCATCCAATTAAAACAGTCTATGCAATTCACCATAATAGCATTTGTTGTTAGCTCTACAAATTTATCCGGAATCCAGGCAAACATAAGTTTACCAACTCTTCCATATTTAATCAAATAGAACCAAGTATCCAGTGGAGGTGCATCATTAGAATCAATAAATCCTTTAGATTCTAATTCTGAAGCCCCATCAATTACTGTTGAATCGAGTTCAGCAATCAGTATTTTACCTTTAACAACCTGTTTCTCTGTAACTGAACAAGTATTTTCTTTATTATGCATTTGAATTTCAAAAATATGCTGATACAGGCAATCCTTAATTAAAGGGTCAACGTTCCACTTTACGGCGGTTATTGTATTGTCATAAGAAAGCTTTTCATAAGCAAACAAATGCTGCCCATCAATGACTGGATTACAACTTCTCAAAACCTCCGCAGGAGATAAATGTACGTCGTTTAATCTCGCTTCACAGTAGGTCTGTGTAAGCAGTAAATTATGATAAAATTTCTTCTTGTCTATATCAACCATATCACTCCCTGATAATCAAAGTACAAGATAAAAAAAGGGATAGAGTATTAGCCCTATCCCAAATACAATTTATCATTTAATCACTTTTAATTCAGAACGCGCGTGTCCTGGTCGTCCTGAGTTTCCCGGCTCCTCTGGATGATAATTACCATAAACGCTATGGCACACCCAATAAAAGTGGGCCACCAGTACGACCGCATAAGGTCAATATAAATTCCACGGCTTTGCCAATCACCCGCGCTTACCTCACTACCGTAGGCATATCTGAAATAACCTGTAAACAGCAGTGCCGCACTTACCATTCCCAAAATAAATCTCCTGCTTTTCATCAGACATTTTTACGAAGTAATAATTAAAAATGTTAATGTTTCTTTAACATTTTACCGGCGTTGTTAAGGTATGGATACCCAACAATTTAACAAAAAAGGGATGCGGTTAACCGCATCCCTTTTGCTTATAAGGTGTTTTTTCGCTTAGTAACGGTAGTATTCCGGTTTAAACGGACCTTCAACCGTTACGCCGATATATTCAGCCTGATCCTCGTCCAGTACTTCCAGTTCCACACCAATTTTGGCCAGGTGCAAACGGGCTACCTTTTCGTCCAGGTGCTTAGGCAAAGTGTACACCTTGTTTTCGTAAGCCTCGCTGTTGGTCCATAATTCTAACTGGGCCAGTGTTTGGTTGGTAAACGAGTTAGACATTACAAAGCTGGGGTGACCGGTAGCGCAACCTAAATTAACCAAACGGCCTTCGGCTAATACAATGATATCCTTACCATCCACAGTGTATTTATCTACCTGTGGTTTAATTTCAATTTTGGTGCTGCCATACGTACCGTTTAACCAAGCCATATCAATTTCGTTATCAAAGTGACCGATGTTACAAACAATGGCTTTATCTTTCAGGGCACGGAAATGATTTTCGCGTACAATGTTTTTGTTACCGGTGGCAGTTACCACAATATCCGCCTCAGCAATAGCGGTTGATAACTTTTTCACTTCAAAACCTTCCATCGCTGCCTGCAGGGCGCAAATCGGGTCAATTTCGGTTACAATTACACGTACACCGGCATTGCGCAATGAGTCGGCCGAGCCTTTACCCACATCGCCATAACCGCAAACTACGGCAACCTTACCGGCCATCATAACGTCGGTAGCACGACGGATGGCATCCACCAGTGATTCGCGGCAGCCATATTTGTTATCGAATTTCGATTTGGTTACCGAATCGTTTACGTTAATGGCAGGAATAGGCAAAGTACCTTTCTGCATACGCTCGTACAGGCGGTGTACACCGGTAGTAGTTTCTTCTGATAGACCTTTAATGTCGGCAATCAGCTCAGGATATTTGTCGAATACCATGTTGGTTAAGTCGCCGCCGTCATCTAAAATCATGTTCAGTGGCTGGCGCTCTTCGCCAAAATGCAAAGTTTGCTCAATGCACCAGTCAAATTCTTCGGCGTTCATTCCTTTCCAGGCATATACTGAAATACCAGCAGCCGCAATTGCCGCAGCGGCATGGTCCTGGGTAGAGAAAATATTGCAGGAAGACCAGGTAACTTCAGCGCCCAAAGCCACTAAGGTTTCAATCAATACAGCAGTTTGGATAGTCATGTGCAGGCAGCCGGCAATACGTGCGCCTTTTAAGGGCTGCGACGGACCGTATTCGGCACGTAACGCCATTAAACCCGGCATTTCTGCCTCGGCCAGCTCAATTTCCTTCCGACCCCATTCGGCCAGCGAAAGGTCTTTAACTTTGTATTTAACGTAGGTAGTTTCTACTGTCGACATTGTATTTAAATAATTATATACCAGCAGCAAAGGTACAATAAATTTGTTTTAAAAAAGTGATTGAGCAAATGAGTAATGAAGTGCGTAGCAAGAGTAAAATATGTAGAGAATGCCCTTTTTTTAACTGTTGAATTTTGACAAATGGCTTTGCCTTACGGCCCAGACCATCCACTGCTATTCTTCAAATTATGCCATTGCTTCGTTCCTCGCAATGACATAATTTGAGGTTGCTTTCTTTGTAAATGACGATTCGTAGAAGCATGGGTGCAGAGGCGTTCATAGAAATGGACTGTGCTACCGCCCTTCGACGAAGCTCAGGGTGACAGGGGCAGCCAACATTCTGTAAATCCTGATTCAGACAAATGAGCGGGATCGGCTTACATTAGGCACAGACACAGAAAACAATACATTAACATAAAAAAGGCCGATAAGCAATCACTTATCGGCCTTTCTATAGCTCAAAAACTTCAATCAATTCAAACTCAAATACTGTATCGGATTTACCGGCCGGCCGTTTTTACGAACCTCATAATGCAAGTGCGGCCCGGTGGAGCGCCCGGTAGAACCTACGCGGCCAATCACCTCCCCTACGTTTACCCGCTGACCCTCGCGTACATTAATGTGTGATAAGTGCCCGTACCAGGTTTGCAGATTGTCGGCATGCTGTATCTTAATACAGTTGCCGTAGCCGCCTGCCCTGCCGGTAAACACAATACGGCCGCTGGCTGTACACTTCACCTGGTCGCCTACCTGCCCGCGAAAATCCAGACCGGGGTGAAACTCGTTGCGGCCAAATTCAAACGGGTTACCGCGATAGCCGAAAAACGAAGTAAAGGCGCTGATGCGCGGGTAACCCATCGGTACCGATGCAATATTGCTCACCAACTTGTCCAGATAGCTGTTGAATTTGGAATAAATTTTCAGGTTAGCCGTTTTTTTTTCAGTGCTGTTGGTTTCTTTGATCTTGGGCGTTCGGAAACTTACCTCTTTTAAGCCGCGGCGGCTCAGGTAGTCATTAATTTTTTTTAGCTTTAGCTGAATGCCGTTGATATAGCCTAAAGCCTTGGTCTGGCTGCTGTCGTTAGAAGCGCTGATCAAGCTCAACTGACTGGCATCATCCGACACCTGGTTGCGCAGCTCGTTGATTTTTGAAATCAGCCGGGTATTTTCCTGCAATTGCTGCTGGTGCTGTTTATTTAATTGAAACAAGGTTACCCCTAAAGCAATCACCATAAAAGAGATGGCCGCTATACTCAGCTTTAACCAGTTAAAATGCGTTTTTTTAATGTGTAGTACCTCCGGGCCGAGCTGATTTTTGCCAATAACACTCTCTCTACTTAAATCTGCTTGTCTTAAGTCCATTCAATAGTTTAATAAGAATAATCAATCAGGGTTTCGCCGGCAAAGTTCGATATTTCGTTAAAGTATCGCCAATGCCGGAAATATTAACTTTTACGTAAACGTCAGAGTTTTGTTAATATTTTTTGCATTAAATTTTTTTAGGGCGTTTATAGTTACTTTTGTGTACTTAAAGATTTTACACCTATGTACCCAGAATATTTTGTAGCCCCCATGCGGGCCGATTTAACCAGCGTCGGCTTCACCGAGCTGAAAAGTGCTGACGAAGTAACCCAGGCGGTGGAGAGCGAAGGCACTGTGTTTGTAATGGTAAATTCGGTATGTGGCTGTGC
>CAXTCH010000099.1:0-9761 GCA_964241945.1 uncultured Mucilaginibacter sp. | reverse complement strand
AACTTCAGCTGATCGGTTTTAGAAATCCGGTAATCGGAATTTTTAGCAGTGGTAAATACCGTAACCGTTTTGCCGGTTTGCGCATTTGCAGTGATTATGGTGCTGCCAAAAGCCAAACCTGCCAGCAAGGCATAGTAAGTTTTTTTCATGAAAGTAGTATAATTGGTTGGTTCACAAAATAAGGGATTTATAGCCAGATACCAATTAATCTGCCGTGTATTTTTTACACTACTTGCAATACTTTGAACCGCTTAACTATCGGGTTATGCTACTATTTTGCTAATAATTAATTTTTATTTGACAATACCATTCCTTATAGTTGTAAAGTAACTATAAAAGAGTATCTTCGTATCATCTGCTAACAGCAACAAACGGCTGTGTTATGCAATTAATTAATTGTTAATCGACACAAGGTAACGGTTCGCCGATACATCAGCAGGATATGAGGCTGTACAGATACCTTTGCCTTACTGAACGAAACAGTGGAATCAGGCCGCCCGGAAACCGGCTTTGCCGCAGCACAGCTTCCTTATCTGCTTGATTGCAGCTTTGTAAAACAACCATGAATGCCGCTGTTTACCGGCATCGTGTCAAAACCTTAGCTATAATAATTTTTGGTTATAGTTAATTTGTGTGGAGCCCCGGATGGTAATCATCCGGGGCTTTTTTATAATAACCGCAAGCAATTATATGCCGTATGGTGCGTGGTAAAATGTTCTTTTGTTATACGTGCTCTGCTGTGCTTGCCCCTGTCGGTACATTAACCGGCAACAGCAACGTAAACTGCGTACCTTTATCCGGTTCACTCTCAATTTTTATGGCACCGTTTAAGGCTTCCACATGGCTTTTTACCAAAAACAGCCCCAATCCCTTACCCTCAATACCACGATGAAAGCGACGGTAAGGTTTAAATATTTCCTCTTTATGGCGGTTCATATCAATGCCAATGCCATTATCGGTCACCTGTATATTGAGTTCATCCAACTCGGGCTGCACGGTGATACAAATTTCGGGCTTACGTTCCGACCGGTATTTGATGGCGTTACTGATAAGGTTATAAAAAATGCTGTACAGGTAAGCTTTATGTGAATGTATCATCTGCGGCATTACCGGAACAGTGACCTCTGCTTCTGCATTCCGGATGACTTCTTTCAAATCAGTTTTTACCTGGTGCAGCAGCACTGTAAGGTCGATGTTTTCTTTTTTCAGTTCTACCGAAGAATCGGCCGAGGAAAGAATTTTGCTTAAATCGCGGATGACCGTATCCAGGCTATGCACGGCGCTTTGCAGGCTTTGGGTACACATCTCCACCGTTTGGGGGTTATGCATATCCATTTCCAAAATATTGGCAATTCCCATAATATTAGCCACCGGTGAACGCAGGTTGTGTGATACGATATAGCCGAATTGCTGCAGCTCTTTATTGCGTTTGTACAGGTCATCGGCAAAGCGTTTCAGTTCCTGCTCAGCATTTTTGCGCTCAGTAATATCGGTATGTATACAAATAGAATGTTCCAGTTGGTGGTTTTTGTCCATAACCGGGGTAATTTCTACCAGGTTCCAAAAGGCTGAACCATCTTTTCTTTTGCAGAGCACCTCCTTAGTATAAGCATGCCCTGCGTTTAGCTGCTGCATCATCAGCTGCTTTATTGCCGGGGTCGAATTGCTTTGTAACAAATCGCTGGGCTGCCTGCCTATTGCTTCCGGCAAGGTATAACCATTCATTCCGGTAAAACCATTGTTTACCCACTCAATATCGCCTGCCGGATTCAGAATCACCACACCATTGGTAGCTTTATCGGCCACCATTGAGGTACGCTTCAAACTCTCCTGCAGCAAATAACGGTCGGTAATATCCTTTATTACGGCATAAATCTCTATAGTTTCACCTTTGTATACTGCCGGAACAATGGTAAGGTTTACCTGCATAACTTTCCCTGCGGCCGTGTATACTTCCACATCAAAACTTTCAGCCTCACCCAGCTGCAGCGCTTTTAAAAACATCTGCCTCACTTTTCTGCGGCATTGCGGCACAAAAAAGGTAACCAGTGGCTGCCCGCCGATAGCCTGCAAGTCGTAACCCAGGTCTTTACTCAGTTGCGGGTTAATCATGTCCACCCGGCCATCCGGCGTCAGGTGCACTACGCCAAAGGGATGTTTGGCAAAAAAGGTAGCATATGAAGCTGTAGTTTTCTGCCTGTTCTTCACCGCTTCAATCGCTTCGCTGTTATCTTTTGAGTTGAGCAGATATCCCTGCACATGCGGATCGCTGAGCAGGTTAATGACCGAAGTCTCTATCCACCGGTACTCCTGGTTTTTTAAACGAAAGCGGTAAGGGCGCAAGGTAGTCGGGATGCCGGCGGGAATATTACTTAGCTGCTCCAGCACCTCCGGCAAATCCTCCGGGTGCACGTAACTCCTGAAGTTAGAATTTTCAAGCTCAGCCAAACTATATCCCGACTGCGTTCTGATGGTACTTCCAAAAAGCTTGTAATTACCATCCGCGTCAATTAGGGAGTAACAATTTAACATGGCCTTGCCAATGGCACCACACAAATCCTTATCGTAAGTCATTTTCTTTCGCTCAAAGTTTAATCTGTATAACCTGTGTGCAGGTTACCTGTAAATTACGCTTTCCGGGCGGCAGGCCCCTGCAACTGCAGTTTACCTGCTATTTGCCTGCGTAAGCCTTTTCCAATACTGCGGTATCAATTTTAGTCATCTGCATCATGGCATTTACTACACGCCCGGCCTTTTCCCGGTCCTGATCTCCCATCAACCGGCCCAGCGCTTTGGGCACTACCTGCCACGATAGCCCGTACTTATCTTTAAGCCAGCCGCATCTGCCTTTTGAACCGCCCTCCGACAGCTTTTCCCATAAGTCATCTACTTCTTCCTGCGTATCACAGTAAATAAACAGCGATACCGCTTCTGTAAACTTAAACTGCGGTCCTGCATCCAGCGCCATCAGCCGTTGCCCGTTCAGCTCAAACTCTGCCGAAGTAAAACGGTTATCCGGCCCGAAACGGCTCAGCCTGAGCAGTTTTCCGTCTTTAAATATAGAAAGATAAAATTGAATGGCCTCTTCGGCATGATGATCGAACCAAAGGAATGGGGTAATAGTCTGCATGGTGCTTACGTTTTAAAATAAGTAGGAGTTACAATCCGGCTCAATAGGGGGTTTGATACTATCATTTTCACATCATCCTTCGCAAACTGTCAACGCCGGGACGGACAGGTAAACAAGCAAGGCTACCGGTAAATAGCCCGCTTGCTTTATGACCAACGGCGGTTAGCCATCGTTTCTGTAAAACTATACTTTTTAAGAATAAAATTATCACCC
The DNA here is from genome assembly GCA_964241945.1 of uncultured Mucilaginibacter sp. Classification (GTDB taxonomy): domain Bacteria; phylum Bacteroidota; class Bacteroidia; order Sphingobacteriales; family Sphingobacteriaceae; genus Mucilaginibacter. Next base: position 6,418 of record CAXTCH010000099.1, on the reverse strand, counting down.
TGTGAAATTATTTTCACCGCCGTCAGCTTCTGCTTTACAACTGTAACGCCAATGCCATAAAAACACTGCCACTACTGCCATACTGCTTCTCCTGCCCGATTTTTGTACAGTTGCAAGCATGAATAGTACAGCTATCCGCCTCAGCGTATTAGACCAATCGCCGGTACGCAAAGGGGTTACCGCAGCACAGGCCGTGCAGGAAACCATTGCCTTAGCCAAACATACCGAAGCTTTAGGATATACCCGCTTCTGGGTGTCCGAACATCATAACACTACCAGTTTAGCGGGATCTACCCCCGAGGTATTGCTGGCCAACTTAGCCGCACAAACCCAACGCATCCGCCTGGGGTCGGGCGGGGTAATGATGCCGAACCACAGCGCCCTTAAAGTGGCCGAAAACTTTAAAATGCTGGAAGCGCTGGCTCCCGGCCGCATTGATTTAGGCATGGGCCGTGCACCGGGCACCGACCGGCTGACCGCTTCGGTTTTAAATCCTTCCAATCAGTTCAGGGAACAGGATTTTATTGAGCAGCTGGCCGATTTACAAGATTACTTTCATGATACCGCCACGCCCGGTACTATACAGGAACGGGTACGCGCGATACCTGCCGTGCAAACCATTCCTGAACTGTGGCTGCTGAGCTCGAGCGGGCAAAGCGGTTTGTTTGCGGCGCATTTTGGCATGGGCTTATCGTTTGCGCATTTTATTAACCCGGCAGGCGGCGCACAAGCCGTTGAGCTGTACCGCTCCAAGTTCAGGCCTTCGGCAGACATGCCGGAACCGCAGGCCAACGTTGCTTTTTTTGCCTTTTGCTCGGAAGACGAAGAAAAGATACGGCAGCATGAAGCTTTGATGCAATACCGCTTTTTACAACTGGAAAGAGGCGGAAGCCTGGTATCGGTAAATTATGAGGACATTAAAAATGAAACTTATACCCTGGCCGAGCAGGAACGCCTGAAGTATCATAAAAAGCGTATGGTAACTGGTACACCCGATGAAATTCAGGAAAAGCTGACCCGTATGGCCAGCGTTTACCAGGTAGATGAACTGATGATTGTTACCATAGCCGAAGATTTTGACGATCGGTTAGCCTCCTACAGCCTGATGGCGGAGGCAATGTTACAAGCACAAAATTCAACCGTAAATTAATTTTGGCAAGGGTTTTGTAAGGTTTATGCCGTAACAGATTCTTAAACATCTATTTACTATGGCAACAATAACAGAAAATTCGTTAGAAGTACTTAACGATTTAATTAAGATCAACAATGACCGTGTAGACGGTTTTCAGAAATCAATAAAAGATTTGGGCGACGGCGACCAGGACTTAAAGACCATATTTGAGCAGTACAGCCAGCAAAGCCGCCAGTTTTCACAAGAGTTAACTGCACAGGCAGCCAAAATTGGCGGTGATGCAGAAACTTCAAACACCGTAAGCGGTACATTGCACCGCGCCTGGATTGACGTAAAATCGGTATTTACCGGGCAAGACCGTAAATCAATCCTGCAGGAAGCAGAGCGCGGTGAAGACGCCATCAAGAAGGCATACCGCGATGCGTTATCGCCAGACAGCGGTGTATCAAGCGAATATACTTCAATTTTGAATCAGCAGGCCGGCGAAATTCAGGCCGCGCATGATAAAATTAAAGCGTTGCGCGATAGCCAGTAATTAGCTATCGCAGTAAAGCAAAAATGCCTGGTAGTATTAACTGCCAGGCATTTTTGCTTTATTGCTTTCTTTCCATTTTAACTAACCCTTGCCTGGTGGCTATGTATAGTACACCATTTTTATCGAATGCCATATCCGAAATGTATGAAGTCGGAATTTTTGAATTTTCATTGTGGTAATTTTCCCAACCATTGTTCAAATCAAACCTTACTAATCCGGCTTTGTCGGTTGCTATCCAAAGTATCTTCTCTTTTTTATCATACAATATTTTCGTAACATAATTACAAGGCATACCTGAGTTCGAAGTGGTAAACTGCGTTATTTCACCATAAGCATTATATCTGGCAACACCATCATCGTTTACGGCTTCCTTGTTTTTCCGGTTATACTCATATACAGCTAAAAACACATTACCTTTTTCATCCTCATCCAGCGAGGTAATACATTTGCTTTTTAAAACAGTACCCGTCTCATTAAAATTTGTCAACTTTCCACTTTCATCAATCATTGCCGAGCCGCTTGCTGTACCTATCCATAACCTTCTTCTTGAATCCCGCCGTGCAAAGGATATTTTGTTAGACGGCAGGTTCGCTGATTCACGGGTGCTAATGGTAGTCCAGGCACCGCCTTTATAAATATGTAGTCCATTATCAGAACAGAAAAATAATTCACCAGTGTTTGGATTGTTGACGATTTTATTCACCTCATTGAAGCCGATTGTCGTCGTATCGTATTTGGTGCAGTTACTACCGTTAAATTTATAAATGTTTTCTCTGTGCTTAATCCATTTCATGTTGTCGTTATCTACTGCAATTACATCAGTCACATAATCTTCTTTTCTGTCAACACCTTCAGGTTCAGCACGAACAAATTCACTTCCGTTAAATTTCATCAATCCCCATTCAGTGGCCAGCCATAACGTATTGTCATTGTCGATGGTTATATTATTTTCAAGGCTATTGCGCAAACCAGAATTATTTTCGTTGAATATTTTAATATTGTAGCTACTTAAATTTTGGTTCTTATACTTATAGTGATTGTTATCAACGTCAGGTTTAACCGGGTGATCAAAAGATTTTCTGAAAGCGTCGAAATCTATGCTCTGCTTTTTGATTGACAGCACTCCGCCTTGCACTTCGGCCACTAAATTGATGGAAGTTCTGCCTACCACCTTTCCTTTTTCTTTTGCCGGAATCCAGCCGCCGAATTCATTTAAGATTTTGATTATATGTAGAGTTACAGGGTTCTTTGAATTATCTGTATGGCTCAAAACGCAGCCCTGCCCCAACGAGTCTATCAACACCTGCAATAAGATTTTGCCTGAAACTCCTTGATAATTATTTTTCCTGTTTAAATTTTCAATGAGGCCTGCAAACTCATCTGTCTTTACGCCGGCTTTTTCATCTCCGCAATCAAGGCAAAATTGTTCAACAACACAGTTATTAAGTTTATTAGGAAACAGATTTTGTGCCCGTAAATGATTAAAAGCACACAACCCTAATATTGATAAAGCAAGGTTCAGTTTTTTCATTTTTAATAATAATGGCTTCGAAGATAATACTTAGCTTTATGTTAAAGGCTATATTTATAAACCATTTAACTATTTGTTCCCTACTACTATATGTTGAGCCATCTCTTATGACATTTCCCTACCAAAATTAACCGTATCTTTGTTTTAGCTTTTACTGTAGCATTACCGCTATGTGAGAAGTTAATTTGATAATGCTGTTTAAAGAATTAAATTTAATAGAGCCCATTCTTAAGGCTCTGCAAACCGAAGGGTACACTACCCCTACTCCTATACAGGAACAATCCATCCCCATTATATTACAACAAAAAGATTTACTGGGCTGTGCGCAAACCGGTACCGGTAAAACCGCTGCCTTTTCAATCCCGCTGTTGCAGTTGCTCTATCAGCAACGCTCGCAGCATAAGGAGCCTAAAGCCATTAAGGCGCTGATTCTTACCCCTACACGCGAGCTGGCTATCCAGATTGATGAAAGCCTGGAGGCGTATGGTAAGCATACCGGCTTGAAACACATGGTCATCTTCGGCGGCGTGTCACAAAACCCGCAGACTGATGCGCTGAAGCGGGGTATTGACATACTGGTTGCCACCCCCGGCCGGTTGCTGGATTTAATGAACCAGGGATATATCCACCTTAACCAGGTAAAGTTTTTAGTACTGGACGAAGCTGACCGTATGCTGGACATGGGCTTTGTGCACGATGTAAAGCGTATTATTGCCAAGCTGCCCGCCAAACGACAGACGCTGTTTTTTTCGGCCACTATGCCTAAAGAGATACAGCAGCTGGCAGATACCATATTGCATAACCCTCAGCGGGTGGAAGTAACCCCGGTATCCTCTACGGCTGATACTATACAGCAAACGGTTTACTTTGTAGACAGAGAGAACAAAAAAGGCTTGCTGAACCATGTGCTGAAAGATAAAAATATTGAAACCGTACTGGTATTTACCCGCACCAAGCATGGGGCTGATAAGGTAGTGAAGGATTTGGCCAAGGCAGGCATTACTGCCGAAGCTATTCATGGCAATAAATCGCAAAATGCCCGTCAGCGCGCGTTGACTAACTTTAAGAACCGTACCACCCGTGTACTGGTGGCTACCGATATTGCCGCCCGCGGTATTGATGTGGATGATCTCACCCACGTGATCAACTTTGAGCTGCCCAATGTGCCCGAAACTTATGTGCACCGCATCGGCCGCACCGGTCGTGCAGGTGCCAGCGGTATTGCCCTGTCCTTTTGCGACGAGGAGGAAAAAGAGTTTTTGAGAGATATTGAAAAGCTTATTGCCCGCAAAGTACCGGTTACAGATGAGCATCCTTATCCGCTTAAGCAAATGAGCCAAACGGAACGGCTGCGCGAGGACCTGAAAAGCAATCCGGCGCACCGCAATACGCCATCCAGCAGTCAGCGTAATCATAGCCGGAAGCAACAAAATCGCCGTCGCCCCGTAGCAGGGAAGAAATAGGATAAGAGCATTGAAGTGGAAAGATAGGAGATTGTATCGATCTCAGATATTTCTACTTCAATCATTTCACATCATATTAAAATTGCACTGCTCAAAACTTTCCATTACTTTTAAATGAAATTCGCAGCCCCTATTCACATGACTCGTTTGCTATATTTATTGAAAAATAAATACTTTGTCATCACCCTGGCCTTTATTGCCTGGATGCTGTTTTTTGATAAAAACGACTTGTTTTCGCAGTACCAATACCGCCAGCAACGCAATAAGCTGATACAGGAGCGTGATTTTTACCAGCAGGAAACCGCCCGCGTAGCCAAAGACCGCGATGAACTCAATTCCAACCAGGCGGAACTCGAAAAATTTGCCCGCGAAAAATACTTAATGAAAAAGGACAACGAGGACGTGTTTGTAATTGTAAAAGAGAAGAAAGAAGAGTAGGATAGTGAGTAGTGAGTATTTAGTACTTGGTAATCAAAAACATTGAATTATTTCACTTATTACCGGATACCTACTACCTATTATTTGATATTCAATACTCGCTACTAAATACTTACTACCAAATACTCGCTACTCTAAACTTACGCTCCCTACACCTCCCCTTCGCGCTTGCGCACTATCCATTCGGTGCACAGCAGCCCGATAATCAGCGCCAGTAACCACCCCACATCAATAGCATCACTGTAATGCTGGTCTTCATACTCAATGGTTTTAATGTTATCGTTATGCTTAATCAAATCGGCCAAGCGGCTGAGCTGCGAAGGCAACAGCATAGTTCCGCCGGATTGCTGTGCAATACGCCTGAGCAACTGATGATTAGCAGTGCTTTGCCGGCTCTCCAAATTCAAAGCCTGTATGCTGAACTGTCCGCCGGCGGCAAATGAAGCGCTGCCCAGCCTGGTCGTACCTGTATAACTGTAATCGCCTGCGGGCAGTGTACCTGCATCCAACTGGTAACCTTGCTGATTACGGCTAAACTGATAGCTATATACTTTGCCAGTTTTACTTTTCAGGGTCAAACTTACTTCAGGAGTGTTTACCAACTCTAAAGCTTCATTGTACAGTTCAGCATTGAAGATAACATTCTCACTTTCATCAAACACCGTTTTAGCCGGATAGATGCGAAAACGCTGCCGGTTAGCATTAGCGGTTAAATACTGTACACTTTGACTCAGCAGTTCTTCAACTGCGTTGTGGTTGCCATAAGTTTCATACTCGGCCAGTTGCCAGCGCCATAAACCCTCGCCTGTCAGCACGGCAATGTTGCGGCTGCCTGTTTTGCCCAATACATATAAAGGGTATGTAGTATTTACATTACCAATTTTCTGCCGAAACAGCAGTTGCGTATTGCTGCCAGCACTGTAATTACCAAACGGTACCAGCAAGGGCGGAAAGGCTGTTATTTTCTTCAAAGTAGAATCGGACAAGGTGAATGCCGAAAAACTCTTTACCGGCAAAGCAAAGGCTTCCTGCATACCGGCCTGCCCGGCGGCTATCTGCAAAACATTCTGCTCTGTATCAAAAGCCGGTATATCGCTTTGCGCTCCCAGCATATACCACACCGGCAACTGCGCATTGGCCATTATGCGCTGCAACACCGGGTTGCTGCTTGCAGTAAGCTGGTGCAAAATCAACAGGCTGTAGTCGGATGGTTTTATGGTATTCAATTCCGCTGCGGCAACCGCTTTTACTTCGTAATTTTTATTTTTCTCGACGGCTTGCTTAACGGCGCTGATATCGGGGTGCGGGCTGTTATATAC
>CAXTCH010000098.1:6902-9835 GCA_964241945.1 uncultured Mucilaginibacter sp. | reverse complement strand
CGCCCATGCCGATGCGGAGTGCGGGCAGGGGGACGGCGCGCGTGGCTGGCAGCCGCGCGGGGTCCAGGCCGAGCGCGTGGACCAGGTTGCCCACGCAGGGCTCGACGGATTGGGCCCAGATGGTGGCACCTGGTGATACGTGGCAACTCTCTCAAGGCCATACTGTGAACAAAACGTACACTACCAATATTGCGAACGAAGTCAAACTGTGGAATGTGGTCAGCGGCGGTGCTGATGGAAGTACCTACTACCAGCCCAACCAACTATACAAGACAATTTCTACAGATGAAAACGGAAACAATACCAACGAATTTAAAGATAAGGAGGGAAAGATTGTATTAAAGCAAGTACAAACTGACAATGGCTATTTGAGTACCTACTTTGTATATGATGATTTGAGCAACCTTTCCTATGTCATACCGCCGCTACCGCAGGAAGTTACTTATCCGGCAAGTTTTACAGAACAGGATGCCGTGTTTAGAAACTTCATCTACGGGTATCATTATGATGGCCTCAACCGTAATATTGAAAAGAAGATACCTGGCCAGGGCTGGCAGTATCTGGTGTATAACAAACTGGATAAAGTGGTAATGAGCCAAGATGCCAACCAGCGCAAAAAGGCGCCGCAGGAATGGACGATAACGAAATACAGTGCACTGGATCAGGAACTGGTCAAAGCTATTTTTGTTCACTCAGGCAGTACATCAAATACTCCCTACCGGGATTATATGCAGCAACAGGTAGATGCGCAAAGTTGACAATGGGATAACCGTGATAATTCTACATTGGGTTACAGCATCAGCACTTACCCTACCAGCTGGACAACTACCTTATCGGTGAACTATTACGATGACTATACATTCATACCGGCCGGTTCAACTGCGTACAATTCTACTTCTGCTGGTGTCAGCAGTCAGACTAAAAGTTTGCTGACAGGGGCAAAAATCAATGTCTTGGGTACTAACACAATGTTGCTTACGGCTAACTATTATGATGATTATGGCCGGTTACGAGAAAGTATTGGTGATAACAATTTAGGAGGAAAAGATCGGGTAACCAACAGCTATGACTTTACTAATAATCTGACAGGAATTCTGCGCAACCATAATTCCCCTAATGGCAGCGTTACGGTGCAGACCGATGTTACGTTTGACCATGCAGGAAGAAAAAAGCTGGTTAAAGAAAAAATTACCGGTGCGGATGGTGTCACCAATTCATCTGTAGTTCTGGCTCGATACGATTACAACGAAATTGGCCAGCTTACAACCAAATACCTTCATTCCGAAGATTATAACAATACCAGTCCTGCCGCGAGCAGCTTCCTTTATGCTATCAATTACACTTACAACCCTCGCGGATGGTCTAAGACTATCACTTCTGACCAATTCGCTATGAACCTGCAATATGAGGAGAACGGAAGATTCAACGGGGATGTAACTGCGGTGAACTGGGGAACCCAATCAGCGCCCAATCAGAATACTTTCACCTACAGTTATGACCGTGTAAACCGGCTCTTATCAGGCAACTCCTCCGATATGAGCGAAGGTGGTATCCTGTACGATAATGTTGGCAATATCAAATCCCTGACCAGGGACGGTCAGACCATCAGTTATGATTATACTTACAGTGGTGAACGGGGAAACAAGCTAAATGCAGTCAGCGGCGGACCCTTCTCGGGAACTAAGTATTTCCAGTATGATGACAATGGAAACGTGACCAAGGATGACAGTCATAATATGAGTTCAATCAGTTATAATTACCTGAATCTGCCGCAAACCCTGTCCGACCCTTCTGGAACTAAGTATGATTATGTCTATGATGCTGCCGGAACTAAGCTTAGAAGTATTAACCATTACCAGAACAACAAGGTAACTGATTATGTAGGCGGCATCCAGTATGAAAATAACAGTATTTCGGTATTGCTGACGGACGAAGGGCAGGCACGCAGGGTTGGCAACATCTACTCTTACGAATATGCAGTAAAAGACCATTTGGGTAATACCCGTATCACTTTCTATAAAAACCCGAACAGCCATCAGCTGGAACTACTACAGAAGGAAGATTACTATCCTTTCGGGTTGAGCAAGGATAGAAGCCCGGTTACGGCCAACCGCACCAACTATCAGTATAACGGGAAAGAGTTGCAGGAGAATTTGAATGTTCTTGACTACGGCAAACGTTTTTATGACCCCCTGATTGCCCGGTGGTATGTTCAGGATCAGCAGGCAGAAAAATACTATAAATGGTCACCTTACAACTATGTGCTGAATAACCCGATGCGAAATGTGGACCCGCAGGGTGATACCACATTTATTACTATTACTAATGCAGTAGTTGGTGACACTAAAATTCACACCGTTGCCCCTAACTCATTCTATAAGCTGAACGAGGACGGTTCATTGAGCACGGCAAACGACCGGAAGGAAACAATTAACGCTTACAAGATGACGGTAACTGACGATGTTAGCGGTACAACCTCGGAGTATTCTGTAACACGTGATGCACCGGAAGTAACCAAAGACCCTAAAGGTAAAATAGAAGGTGCTGACGGAAAAGATTACAAATCAATAAACTCAGGTTTCGAGCCAAAAGATAAAGTTGGTGAATACCAGGGCAAAATCAGAACAGACGGACATGTAGGAGGCCGTGTAGAACTGAGGGACAAAAATGATATTAACAATGCTAAGGTGGATGGCCGGGAGAATGTGCAGATACACGTTGGCGGTCAATACACTGATGCCAATGGTGTAACCCGGACCGCCGGCTCAAAAGGTTGTTTCTCTCTCACTTTATCCAATGCAGGCAACGAAGGGAGAGATAATTTTATTGGGGATGTTACGAACCGGGTGCAGAGCAGTGATGCCGCAGGGAAAAGCGATGTTATCATAATTAGAGTTCAGCAAAGAGATTCCAAACCTAATTTCAACCCGAAA
>CAXTCH010000098.1:0-6892 GCA_964241945.1 uncultured Mucilaginibacter sp. | reverse complement strand
ATGATTCTAAAATTAAAAATTATTTTAAACCAACATTCCATCGTGATAAGAAGGTTTTCCGTTTTGTTTGCATTTGTGCTTATGCTCGTGCATTCCTCTTGGGCGCAGCGAACAAAGCCGGCCATGATTGCCATTGATTCACTGCTAAACAGCGAAATCAAAAAGCTGAATGGAAGCGAATTGTCCTATGTGGCAAGTTCCAAAAATAATAAACAGTATTCAAAGTCATTCGCTGTAAATCAGTTGAACGGCATCAAGATTGGCAAAGCATCGAATCTGGCTGAAGCTTATAAAAAGATTGTACAAGACAGTTTAACTAAAGAGGAATGGCACTTCGGATCCAAATCGAGAGTCAGGTCAATGACTCAATTTGCATTGAAAGGCAAGTTTGGAGGCTCTGAAGGTTCCAACCAGCTGACTGCGGAAATCATTGTTATCAAGCGCAACCGCAAACCTTATTCTGTAACCCTATACACAACAGATAAAGGAGAGCTGAATAAACTGGTTATTGATCAAATAACTTACCAATTTGTATATTCCGATATCCTGACTGGTGCTCAGCAGGCAGTTTATGTATTAACAAAAAGAGCAGGACTTTAAATGCCTTTGTTCTTCGCATATGAATTGTAAAATCAATCATCTGATAATCATCACCGGATTTGCTTTATTATCCTGCAGACAAGCGCAGGATAATAAAGAAACAGTCAATAGTAAGTCTCCAAAAAAAGCAAATCCAAACTATGAGGTCACAGGAATTGTTGACATCGCCAAAGACACGGTTATTAAGGTCAAGTTTTATGGTTCTTTAATTACAACGGATGGAGGCAAGTCATGGATGGATGTCTGTAAAGGGCTGTCTGCGTATGAAATCACTTTGGACAATAAAAACAACCTGTGGTTAAATGCGTCTGGCGGCGGCATTCATGAGCCTAAATATGCTAACTTTTACCGTTCTGCTGATTGGGGTAAACATTGGATTAAATTCAGTTGGAATCCTGGAAAGTTCTGGCCGTATAAAATTATATCTGAACCACACCATCCACTAACTGTCCAGACCCATGAAGGTAAAGTTTACGAGTTGACCGGCAACGATCCAATAAATGATTGGAAAAGAACAATAAATTCCGCTCTTATATCAGATGGTAATAAAAGTATAGGCTCATTCACTGTCGATGACTATAATTCCGATTCAATCAAACTTACAAAAAGAGTGAATGGTCATGTTGCCGAAGTAAAACTATTAGACAGCGTTCAATCTTTTACTAATATCATCAAGGCTGGTAATATAGTGTACATAGCAGGTAGCGGAGCTCAAAAAAATGGTGTTTATACAAAAGCGTATGTCTACAGGTACAACACTTCTAATTACAGCTTTTCTGTTTGGAGTACCTCAGCTGCTTACTGTAATATCTATGCTGGGAACAGTGCGAGGGTATGGGCTTATACGATGCACGATCTATACCTTGAAGATAAAGGGATGTTCACGAAGTATTAAAGATTCAATGATTCCCTCAAAATCACAAATGATGCATTCATTTCATGTGGTGTTCCTCTTGCTTTTCGTAACCGGCCTTGCATCCTGCCATACCAAGCCGAAAGTAAGCAATTTGACAGATTCAACTTCTAACGGAATGCCTTACACGGTTTTCTATCAGGGGAAAAAGGCTGGTATGCGAAACCTTCAGGGTCAGGTCATCCTGCCAGCCCAATTCGATTATATCGAAGATTACGGTTATGACCATTTGGTGCTGGTAGATTCCGGCGGTCACAAAGTTGAAGGTGGTGATGTCGTCGGCTGGGATTTTAAGAAATATGGCATTGTTACCGATCAGGGAAAAATAATGTTTCGTCCCCAATTTGACCAGGTGGTCAACAGCTATCACATGATCCTCGTTAAGAAAGATTCACTGTATGGCTACACTACGGATAAAGGCCGTTGGATAGTTAAGCCCAAATATACAGAAGCTTACCCCTTTGAACATAATGCAGCTATTGTTAAAGCGGGCGATAAGTACATGCTGATCAACCAGCAAGGCAGGCCAATCATGAAGCAGACTTTTGATGAACTGGACGGGTTTCACAACGGCGTAACAATGGCTGGTAATAGGCGCAAGCTGGGTTTTGTGAACTGGAAAGGACGTGTTATCGTGCCTTTAAAAGAAGACCAGGGAACGGGCGATTTCAACTGGAATTACGGTAAATTATTCAGGGGAAACAAGACGTACTTGGTTGATACGTTCGGCCACGTGGTACCGGGAAAAGGTTTTGACACGGTTGAAACCTATGAGGGAAGGCCCGGTCACACGCTGGTTACAGGTAAGAGAAACGGCAAGGCAGTAAAGTTCGAATTATAAATGCAACTGTATTTTAACGATTACCAAATTTCATATTCAATGCCCTGACTTGTTCCTGAATACTATAAGGTACGTTTCTCGAATTTGCTGGTTGATACTCATCTGTAACCAAACCGTTGGCGGCTATATAAACTTTACTGAAAAATTGATAGTTTGAGGTGAAATAGTAGCCGCCAACGTTTGACCGACCAGGCATAATAAGTATTTTGACCTCCTCTAATGTCAGGTTCTCGTATTGTGTAATAATAGCGGCCAATCTGCCTTGCTGCATCACATAATGAATGCAAAACTTTGCACCCTTTTCAAACTGACGCATCAGAATATTTTCCTTAAACAGCAACACTTCCACAACCTGCCCCTTGTATTCTCTGGTCTCTGCACGAAGTTTGGTGAGCCATTGCCCGGCATCGTAGTGCCCCTGTACCTCATCTGCGACCAACAGCTGCACGGAATCTGCACTCATGCCAAAATGAATACTTTGCCCGGCAGACTGCTGGAAAGTGCAAAGCACTATACCTGCAACTACTAAAAACAAGTGTATTGTGGTTTTGTCTACCCTTCCCATATGCTTCTATAGTCAAGATAGGCTTTGTAGCGCAGATATTTGATCAACTCCATCTTTGTTTCCTCGTTCATCGAATGGTAGATACCTTGTGCCTTATCATGAAAATCCAGGAAGGTAATGTAATAACCGTTTCTCTCCTCAACTGAAATCAGCCCTTCATCTGTCATGAGTTGTATTAAGCCCACAATGACCTGATGTTTTAGCGCATTATAAATTGGATGCGCTTCAAAGTAAGGGTTAATGGTCATAGTCAGGGGGCGGCAGTAGCTTGATTTGACCTCTTACAATGTTGAATCTCCTGCCAATGAGTTGCAGGTTTTCAATATTAGATATCAGCTTATGGACTTCATGAAATAGCTTTAGCCAGCGTTGTCCGGCTTCACTGAATTTATAGTGTTCCGTCTTATTTTCATACTACTGCTGCTTTTGTTCCAGTTCAAGGGTGAGTTCGTAACAGGCATACTTGGCCCGGATAGCGAGGCGCTGCAACTGGTCAAGGTATTTGAGTTTTCTGTACATTGGATAGGTTAAGCTATAAAAAGAGCGCGGGTTATTGCCAAGTCCGCAGCAAAGGTACTGGTATACCCATAGGACGAAACAAGACAAGCCCGCGCTTTTGCGCAAGCGTTGCACTTGCTTCCTGTCTTGTTAAAAATTACCAGTTTTTCACACTAGGAGGCGCGTGAACGCTATTTTATGTGTTCTTTAATTACTGTCGATATTTTAAAGTATTTATTAGTTAGATATAGAACCATTTACGAAAACGTAGAAGCGTTTGTTAAGATGTGAAGAATAAAAATTCAGTATCTTCGGATAATGTTGTAGTAAGAATATTTACTTAAAAAAAATATTAATCATGGAACTGCCTGTAAATCCTATTGACCATCTGCTTCCAAAATATATTAAAGATCAAGAGGTACACTGGTTGGAATACTCCATTCCTAAAAGGAGTTTTAAAATCAACTTGATTGAATCTGCACTTCAATCCTACATGGACAACATTCTTGGTTTACAAATAGTCGATAGGGACGAATACAGACCTATCTATGTGAGTGATCTGGAAACCTGTAAACAGTTTCAGGGTGTCATTGAGGATATCCAGCTCAATCCTAAATCCATTGACCGCCACGAACTAACGCATTATTTTGAAAAAATGCAGGAGATTGTTTTTAGCAGTTTAATCGCATTTGAATACTCAATTAAAAAAAAATATTATCATTCTGGAAGCTTTCATGATAGTTTGTTAGATAATTTGAAAGCAGCATCCGTAATTGATCAAAGGCAATCTGCTGATTACAGACCTGTTTACATTGGCTTAAAAGACGACAGTTATGACTTTGGCGATTTGTTAAGGTCGGTTAATAAATAGCCTTCTTAAACACATGTCTATAGCTACGCTTTATTCAGCCATAATAAAGCTATCAGTTGAACACGGCGTAGTCTCACTTAATAAAAAGCCGGAAATTTTTATGCCAAAAAAGGGGCTTTTGGCCCCCTTTCCCTAACTTTTTTAATTGCTATGGTTTAGTTTAGCCGAAAGATGTCCGGCCCGTGCTGCTCAAAGCCTTTGCACAAATCAAACGCTTTCTGGGTGCGTTCAAAGCCAGTATCAAAAAGCACTGTTTCTCAGCTTAACATTAATCAGGCGTGAAAGGAGCGTACCGCCTGCCATAACCAGCAGATAGCCGGTTACAGTCATGGCGATGTACAAGATGGTAACTGTTTGTATCTGCCATTGCAGATACAGCAGCCACTGGCTGCCGAGGTATATAATCATTCCTGCAAGCATATAGATGCCTGCCTGCTTAGCGGTTATATTTTCATCCTTCTTACCTTTAGCACCCACTAAGGACACGGCTAAAAACAGCAGGGCAAACAGCTTGGGCTTAATTAAACTGTTCAATAATCCCGTCTCGGCAATATTGCTTAGGATATGATCAACCACTATTGCTGTCCATCCCCAGGCAGCAAACGCCTGATAGCAGCGGTAATAAATGTGAATACTTAAAATAAAAACGCTGATGAGGCGTGTAAAATCAATGACCTTGCGCAGCCCCTGTAAATCTTCACCTGTTTGCATTGTTCCTCCTTGCCCTGGTAGCCGGGTAGTTTAAAGTTTAAATCCTTTTTTCCTCTTGTGCTTTTTGCGTGGTATGAGCTGTGCCGTGCCCACCTGACCGCCTCCAAGCAGGGCCATCAGCAGCTTATCCGGCTCTCTGGCGGTGAGCAGCGCCTCATGCGCTGGCTGAGGTTCCTTCGCCTTACCCTGCGATTGTGGCTGCGGCGCTTTGAGCGACAGGTCAAAGTCCGTAAACTTCTCGGTGAGTGCTTTGGCGCTGTATGCTTTGCCCAAGCTGCTGCCGTTGAATACCGATTGGTTTTTGTGATCAACGAAGGTTACACCGTAGATAAATCCCTGCTCGTTCTGCCGGAAGATGGCACTGATGCCTTTTTGGTTAAGCTCCTTAACAAACGTACTCTTGCTGATATGCACATACTCGTTCAGCACCTTGTCAATAGAGGCTTTTAGCGGTTCCTTCAATGGTTTCTTAGGTTCCTCATTTCTCGTAAACTGCTTTTCCAAATGGTCCAGCGTAGGTTTCCCAAAAATGCTGCTTGCCTTAATGGGTACACCAATCCGGTTGCCCCGTTTATCAGTGATGGAGTACTGCAAGCCCTTTTTCTGATATATCAGGGTATCTTCGCTACCCCGGTCGCCAGTAACATTGAAGCATCTGAGCACAGCATTGAACTCGGCCAGTGAAGTGAACTTATAATCTTTCATTACCGCGTTCACAACTGAGGTTATAGCCCGCTTGGTAGGCTTTTTACCATATTCAGCATGTTCAATGTTTACCGGCTTTAGTGGCACTTCATTGCTTAGCTTCCTGCCTTCCGCCCTGACCAGCTTAAAGTCCCGCTCAATCTGCTTCCTGGCGGTTTCGGATAAGGTTCGACCGATGTTGTGCAGGTCAATACGCTTGCCATCTGGTTTGATGTTGGTGGTAACAATATGCAGGTGCGGATGTGCGGCATCATTGTGCTTGTAAACCAGGTAGGGCTGCTCACCAAAGCCAATCCTGTCCATGTACTCAGATGTAATTTGCTGCTTGGCCTTTTATCTGGCTGCCCCAGAATTGGAGAATGACCGCAGGGCACTCAACACCTTTCACGGAATGCGCAGGGCAAAAAAAGAGGGTCGCTTTATGGGTAATGCGCCATTTGGATATGTTAATAAGATTGATAAACCAGCAAAAAGTTCATAGCTCCAAAAGAGCCGGAAGCCACTATCATGCGCTGGGCCTTCACAAAGTTAGGCAAAGGGAAGTACAGTGTGGATCAAGTTCATTTGGTGGCCAAAGAAAAAGGGCTAACTGCAACAAAAAATAATTTTCAAAAACTGGTACGAATGCCTGTTTATTGTGGGCGAATATTCGTTGATAGCTATAAAGATGAGGAAGCAAAGACTGTATTAGGACAGCATGAGCCGCTCATTTCAGAAACTTTCTTTTATGAAGTACAGGATATTATTACCAAAAGAAGGAAGAAAAAAGTTCAGGGTATAAGGATTGTGGAACAGGAGAAGTTGCCTTTAAGGGGTTTCTTAATATGTCCAAAATGCGAAGCAAGACTTACTGGTAGCCCTTCTATCTGAAAAATGATAATCTTGATATTAGTGATACTTTGAGTAAAGCAATGCTCAATATTGAAAATCTGGGTTTAAAGTATCAGGAAGCCACTATTTCAGGCAAAAGAGAAATAATTGGTTCGATATACCCTGAAAATATCGTGTTTGATGGAAATAATTATCGAACCGCCAGGATCAATTCTGTAATTGGCCTTATTTATACTTTAAAGGCCGATTTTGACATAAAAAAGGCGAGGTACAGAAGCAAAAGTGCATCTATACCTCGCCTGGTGACCTGGGAGAGGATCGAACTCTCGACCCACTGATTAAGAGTCAGTTGCTCTA
>CAXTCH010000097.1:0-9897 GCA_964241945.1 uncultured Mucilaginibacter sp. | reverse complement strand
GCTATGAGATGGGTTCATTCCTCACAATGACGTGAAAAGGCGAAAACCAAAAACGCCGTTGCATGGTGCAACGGCGTTTTTGGTTTATAACTGGGTGGCTTATTTTAATAACTCCACAAGCCCAGTTCCCAGTCCATCAGGGATTTCTTTACGCGCTCTGATTCATACAGGCGGTCGATACCCTGAGCGTAGTCTTTAATACGCTCGTCTTTATCGTTAGATTCTTTTACAATGTAGCTCGAAAAGATACGCTTCATGAACACATCGTCAAAGCTCAGACCGGTAGCGTCGCTGTTGCGGCTCATGGCTTCTTTTACCGCCAGTACCTGGCGGGCATCCGGAAAATAAATCCAGAAAGCCGGCTGGTAGTCGGCATCCACGCCCGAACCAATTTTAGGTTTAATCATAGGCGCAATGCCCACAATACGCGGCTCGAAGATAGAACGCTGTTTATCGAAAATCCAGTCCTCTTTGATACGAAATTTGATCACACTATCCGGATTAAACTCGCCTGCTTTAATTTCCGAACCAATTTTGTCACCGGTTTTAGGGTCGAACTTATCTACCACCACACTGTCGGCAAACTTACCTTTGGCCTGGTCGGGTCTTAACGGTGCCGAAAAGCTGTCGCCGTTCGGATCGTCCTTGGTGGGCGAAGGGTCATAAGCAGTTAACTCACCTGCGGCTACGGCATCCATCAGCACATCAATCAACCTTGCTTTAGGGGAACCCAAATAGGCGTTCATTTTTTCGCGCAGGTCAATTTCGCGCCATACGCGCTTTGAAAATACCACGTCGTTTTCACGTACGTTGGCATAAGGCGTTACTTTGGCACTCAGGATGTTGGTTTTTTTATAGTAACCATCCAGAGGGCGCTCAAAAGGCTTTGCAGGCGCACCGGTAGGCTTGTTAGCGTCAGCAGTTGAACCCAAAGCAGTTTGCTGTGATTGTGGAGCTTTCGCTGCGGTAGTTGCCTTCTTTTTAGCAGCAGGCCTCTTGGTTTTGCGTTGTGCCATAGCACCGGCGCATAACACACACAAGCTTAATACCAGAATCGTCTTTTTCATATTTCGATTAGTTTGCTGTTAACAACACGTCATTTAATCCGCGTGGCTGACCATCAGGGCCAACGGCCACAATGTTGCTTAAGGCTACGCGGGTACCAGGGCCAATCGTAGCTAAAGCTGATTTCATGGCGCCGGTTAATTCACCGCCCGAGCTGGTCAGGGTAACTACGTCCTGACGAGGTTTGATGATAGACATGCTGAAACGGGTTACGTTAAAGTGTGCGTCAAAATCAAAATTCTCTAAGCGGGCAAATACTTTATCTTGTCCTTTAATATTAGCTGAGCTGGTAGCACCGCCGCTCTTGCCGGCAAATACCGCAATTGGGTCAGGGATACGTTTTACACGGAACTCTGTAGTACCTAATACGCCGCCGCTTTTGCTGCTTACCGTAATTTTAGCTGTACCGATGCTTTTTACAGTAGCAGTATAATGGCCTGCTGAACCACTTAATGAACCACCGGTCATGTTTACGTTCAAATCTTCTTTAGCCACACCGGGTGCCGAGATAGATACCGGGTTAGCTACGCCAATGTACAGTACGTTCATTTTATCAGGCGAAATTACGGCTGATGGTTTAGCCACCATATACTCAACTGTCTTACTATACGTTTTAGGCGGGCCTTCAACTTGCGGAACAGTAATTACAGCTGTAAAAGAATGCTTACCTTCAGTGGTTGCTACAGTAGAGTATGTGCCTTGTCCACCAGATGCTTGAATAGAAGAGCCATTTACCGTAATATGTGGACTAGAATTTTTATCGAACGCAGTTAAGAAAACGTTAGCAGTATATTTTTGCCCAGCGATAATATAACTGCTTGGTGCCACTACAGCAACATCAAAAGCGTTTAAGGTTACCTGTGCCTGGTCTACTTTACCTAAAATCTTCTTTACTACTTCACTCTCCGCATTTTTTGCGTCTGATTGCACCTTAGTTAAGGTAGTCATGGCTGCGCCCATTGGTACGCCATCGCCGAAGGCTGCTTCCTGCCAGGTGGTTTTAGCCACACCCGGGCGGGATTTCGGATCAGTTACCGACAGCGGAAGCTTAACGCCTACCGAGTCTTTACCTAATAAAGCCATCAGTTTTGTACTAGTTTCGTCAATCTGATCACGAAGTTTTTTACCGTTCTTTTCGTCAATCATTAACCGGGCAGATACATCCAGGTTATCACGGCCTTTCCAGTCGTCTATTGATTCATCAAAACCGCCGCTTACTTTAGCCAGCTCATCTTTCAAACCCTGTACGTAAGTATCCAGTTGTTTTGACAAAGCGGTTGCTTCCTGCGCCTTTTTTTCCAGTTCGGCTGCCTTTTCGGGCTGCTCTTTCTTTTTAGTCTGGAAGGCAGCGTAAGCGTTATCAATGCTTGCCTGTACGTTTTGCTTTGATGAGCTTAAGCTGTCGCTTATATTTTTGAATGCATTCAGTAAGTTATCGGGCACACTTAGGGCAACTAAGCCTAACAGTACCAGATAAAGAATGCCCATCATTCGTTGCCTTGGGGTTTCTTTACCTCCCGCCATTTGCTATCCTGTCTTTAATGTGTTTAAATAATATCAGTTAATTAATTAAGCACGCGGCTGGTTCATAGCAGCAAGCATATTGCCGTATACGGCATTTAATGATGCAAGGTTCTTAGCCAGGTGATTCACTTCCTGTTTGAAGCTTTGGGTATCATCTACTGACTCATTGAAGTTTTGCATAGTCAGTGATAAGCCCTGGTAAAACTTGTTCATTGCTTTCAGGTGTGCGCTTGAGTCCTGTAATTCCAGTTCGTACACCGCGTTCAGCGCTGAAAGGTTTTTTGCCAAGTTGTTTACCTGCTCATGGTAAGCTTTTGAATCTACGTTGCTGGCTGCCATTTCGCTTAAGCTGGCTGATGCCTTGGCAAATGAGCTGCTCAGGTTATCGTAGCTCGCAGAAGCAGCTTTCACTTTGGTAGTAAATTCAGTGGTTGCAGCGCCTGCGTCGGCTACGTTTGAAATGGTGGCTACTTTGTCGCCAAAGGTTCTTAAACCATCACCCAATTTACCAATCAGCTCGGGGTTAATTTTAGCATCGCCAAGCATTTTGTCTAAAGCGGCGGTGGTGCCGGTAGCAGCCGGAGCAGCTATTGCACGTGCGGTTACTTTAGGAAGCTCGCCGTTGTAATCATCAGCTAACTCAGGGTAAGCGCGGGTCCAGTCAATTTCTTTTTCTTCGCGCACAAAGCCCAAGATGAAAAACAAGGCTGCTTCGGTAATTAAGCCCACTGCGATAAATATGGTTGAACCGGGTAAGTGCAGAATTTTACACATCAAACCAATAATTACCACTGTTGCTCCCCACGATACCACGTTGCTAATGCCGTAAGGTTTTTTCTTTCCTGCCATAAATTTGTTGTAGTTGTTTGTTTTTGTTTTAGTTTTTTGAATTAAATAGAGTATAGTACAGTATAGAAATTGTGGGGTAGGTTAACGTTTATCTTTGATATCGCGGCCCAGGAAGTGGGTTACGCTGCGGAAACCGATATATGATTTTGCGGTATCCTGATATTCGTAGGTACGGGTTGAGTTTTGTAAGAAGTACCCGATGTCTTTCCAGGAACCGCCGCGTACCACCTTGCGTTTCAATACAGCAGGGTCGCTGGCTTTGGCTTCGTAATTAAAAGTCGGAGACATATCATGTACAAAGGTTGAAGCAGATTCATCAAAGGCTGAGGCGGTCCACTCGGCTACGTTACCTGCCATGTTATACAGGCCGTAATCGTTGGGGAAGTAAGCGCGCACATTTACTGTGTAAGCGCCGCCATCATCTGTATAGTTACCGCGGCCCGGCTTAAAGTTGGCCAGCAGGCACCCTTTTGCATTTTTAATGTACGGGCCGCCCCATGGGTAATCGGTACCGACCCTGCCGCCGCGGGCTGCATATTCAAACTCAGCTTCGGTAGGTAATGAATATTTTTCGCGGTGAGCCAGGTGGCGCTTGTCTTTATAAGCGTCATTGTAACGGCTGCGCCATTGATTAAAAGCGCGTGCCTGGCGCCAGGTAACCCCTACTACCGGATAGTTGCGGTAGGCCGGGTGCGAAAAATAACCTTCTACCATCGGCTCATTGGCAGCGTATGAGAAATCGCTCAGCCACACCAGCGTATCGGGATAAACAGGCACGGTATCGCGGAAAATGAAATCAGAGCGTTTTTTCGTTTTATCGTTGTGGTAGTCAGCGGCGTTGCGCAAAATCACATCTGCAAAGTTGTATTTCAACAGACGTACATCCACCTCGTCTTTGTCAAACAAGCGGTCATCACCCTGGTAATACATGGTTTGCAGTTTCTGGTTATTATCCTGCCCTTTGCGGCTGCTGAACACCGGGTTCTTTTTTACATAATCCCAGTTGATATACTTTTTGCCGTTGGCATTGGCTGCTTTACCTTTAGGAGTATAGTAATATTTCTGATCGTTCAGGTAGCTGGTAATGGCGATGGAGTCGCGCACCCAGTTCACAAATTGCTTGTACTGGGAGTTGGTAACCTCTGTCTGGTCCATAAAGAACGGCGAAACGGTTACCTGCTTGGTTTGTGCGATCTGCGCAAAAGTTACATCCTGATCGGTTTGACCCATTAAGAAAGATCCCCCCGGGATATACACCATGCCATAAGGCACTTCGGCACGAAACGAGCGCTGCTGCACCCCTCTTACTTCCCCGCGGTCTCCGCCCACACTGCAACCTGCTAATACTGCGCAAGCCATTGCCACTATAAGAACGTATGTGTGTTTCATCTACAAATAAATGTATTCAATCAATTAATTAGTATCGTTTCCGAAAGTAATAATTTTGTTTAACTTAAACATAACCCCTTAATAGTAAAAAAATTATCCGGTATAGATAAGCTTTTACAGAATAAGCAAAAAACTATCTTAAAAATTTTTGCTTAAAAAGCGGTTAAGTCCGAGCTTTTATTACTCCCTTGTACGGCTAAAAACCAAAAAAGGTTCAGGGCTTTTTAATGAAAAGAAAATTATTTATTCACCTGTTTAGCATACTGCTCAATAGCCATCGTCATGGACGGGGCGCCGGGGGTTGGGGCAGGAATGTCTAAAATAAGGCCGGCATCCAGTACTGCTTTGTGAGTGGTGGCCCCAAAGGCAGCAATGCGGGTATTATTCTGCTTAAAATCAGGAAAATTTTTGTAGAGTGACTGGATGCTGGAAGGGCTAAAAAAAGCAATTACATCATAAAACACATCCGCCAGGTCTGACAAATCGCTGCACACGGTACGGAACAGTACAGCCGGGGTAAAATTATAACCGTTTTCGGTCAAAAACTTCTGCGTTTCCTCTGCAGCAACGTCAGAGCATGGATACAGGAATTTTTCACCGGAATGTTTTTTCAATACTTCAGCCAGGTCGGCTGCGGTTTGCTTGCCGAAAAAGATTT
This sequence comes from uncultured Mucilaginibacter sp., assembly GCA_964241945.1. Classification (GTDB taxonomy): domain Bacteria; phylum Bacteroidota; class Bacteroidia; order Sphingobacteriales; family Sphingobacteriaceae; genus Mucilaginibacter. Next base: position 4,412 of record CAXTCH010000097.1, on the reverse strand, counting down.
TGCGCTTACGGTACTGAATATACTTTTGCAGATAAAGGGCAATGGTTTCGGACAGGCAGAAATATTTCATTTCAGCAGGCACTTCAAAGCGCATTTCTTCGCACACGCGGAAGAAATGGTCGGCAGAGTTGCGGCTGGTGAAGATTACCGCAGTAAAATCAGCCAGGTTGATCCGTTCCTTTCTGAAATCCTTGGCCGGCACGCCCTCCACATGGATGAATGATCTGAAGTCAATTTTCAGGTTCAGTTTCTTAGCCAGCTCTGTGTACGGATTCTTATCATTCTCAGGTTTTGGCAATGTAACCAGTACGCTTTTAACCTTTTTCTTTCTGTCTTCCAATTTCGTTCCTTCTAAAACTACCTAAGTACTAAATATTCAGCGCCTTAATCAATATCAAAATCGGGCAAATTTCGAGGGCACAAAGATAAATAAATAAATAAAACTTATGAAACCTAAAACTCGAAATAATATTTACGCTACTGCGTAAATACTGCCATATAAATATAATTATTACCAAAAATATGGCAATTTGAAGCACATAATGTATATAAGGCGTAGCCAGCAAGCTTAAGCATACCAGCACAGGCAAAAAAACAAAAGTGATATTAAAGTAAGTGAGATATAAAATAGATATATACTCGCCCACCAAACGGCTGATGTTAAACACAAAACCAATAAACCGCAGTAAAATGAGCTTCACTGCAAAGATAGCGATAATCAGCAGCGCAAATGACAAAAACACTTGCAAACCGCTGATGGAATAAAACACGTCGTTATACCCGGCCTGCTGGTAAATAAACAACCCGAAAGTAAGCCCGAACAAGAGAAACAGGCCGATAAAGGTCCAGGTGCTCAGTACCCCTTCTTCTTTACTCACCTGCGATAAGATACGCTTGCTGTAAAAAGACTGCCACACATTGCGCACATCCTTACTCATTATACGGGTAAGCAAAGCGGTGTACAGCAGCAGGCAGGTAATAATAATCAGCACGCCGGGATCACGCGTGCGGCGGCTGTGGCCCTCGCTCAGCACATGCCGCGTAGCACCGGGCATACTCAAAAACCCGTAGCCGTGATACACCTGCTGACGCATCATCTGGTCATAAAATAAATTGTGGCGGCTGCTGTCGGGCTGCTTAACGTAAACAATGTCTAATGAGTCGGATACCTGCTGCTCATGCGAACGCATTGCAGCGGCTACCGAATCAAGCACCGTGAATACGTGCGGGCGATAAACTTTTTGCGGGGTAACGGCAGTATCTTCTAAACCGGCGGTAGTCGTATCTTCCTGCTGTGCGTAGGCACGGCCAAAGCCGGTACAACAAAATAATACAACGAGTATAATGTAGCGCATGTATATCGCGTCAGCCAATTTTACTGCAAAAATAGATAAAATTATGCCATTTCAGGTGTAGCACAGGCACACTCCATGTTATAATACGGTTATTTGTGTATCATTTATTCGGGCCTGGCAGGCAAATCTGCCGATTCCCGGTTCTATTTAACGAACTTTGCACCGTGGCTGGTATTTATATTCATGTTCCTTTTTGCAGGCAGGCCTGCCATTATTGCGATTTTCATTTCAGCACCTCATTAAAATATCGCACCGAGATGGTCCAGGCGCTGGTGCATGAACTGCATCTGCAAAAAGATTACCTCAACCGGCAGCCCATTGAAACCATTTACTTTGGCGGCGGCACCCCTTCTCTGCTCACTGCTGACGAAATCCGTTTTCTGTTAGATAACATCTATCGGCTGCATAGCGTAACGCCCAGCCCCGAGATTACGCTGGAAGCCAACCCGGATGATTTGAGCGCAGAAAAAATCAATGACTTGCGGCAAACGGCCGTAAACCGGCTGAGTATAGGTATACAATCTTTTTTTGATGAAGATTTACAATGGATGAACCGCGCACACCGCAGCGAGCAGGCCTATACGTCCATCAAACAGGCGCAGGATGCCGGCTTTGAAAATTTAACGGTAGATTTAATTTACGGTTACCCCTTGCTGACGGATGATAAATGGCAGGCCAACGTACAGCAATTATTGGCGCTGGGCATTCCACATTTGTCCGCTTACTCCATGACGGTGGAACCGCAGACGGCTTTGGATACTTTTATTCGCCGCAAGCAGCAGCCGGCGATGGATGAGCAGCAAAGCGCCACCCAATTTACCTACCTGATGCAAGCGATGCAGCAGCAGGGATACGAGCATTACGAAATTTCTAATTTCAGCCTGCCGGGACGTTACTCCCGCCATAATTCCAACTACTGGAAAGGCGTGCATTACCTGGGTATAGGTCCTTCGGCACATTCTTATAACGGCGAGGCCCGGCAATGGAATGTGGCCAACAATGCCCGCTATATAAAGGCAATTAACCAGCACGAACTTCCGGCCGAGGTGGAGCACCTAACCACCGAAAACCGCTTGAACGAGTACATTATGACCTCCCTGCGCACCCAATGGGGCCTGGATCTACTGCAGCTGGAACGTATTGCTGCCGGCTCGGCAGATACCGTACAACAGGCAGCCCTGCCTTACCTCACTAAGCAATGGCTGTGGCAGGCTGAGCAGCGTTTGTACCTTACCCCTGCCGGTAAATTATATGCAGACCATATCGCTGCCGAACTCTTTTTTTAATTTAAAAATAAAATCTTTATCGTCTGTAATTTCGTATATGTCTTATTTGTAGCAGCTCAATACACTTAGGCCGCCTGCATCAGCGTTATCCATCTCTGTGTTTCATTTAAAATCAGCTAATAATCAATTATTTAAAAATATTTTTCAAAAAAATAAATCCAAGTTTTAACTACCATCGTAATTCATGTCAACACACACAAATTAATTACCCATGAAGAAAATTATGATGGCAGCGTTCGCTTTAGTAGCTTTAGCCGTTGCACCAAAAGTACAAGCGCAAGACACTAAAATGGTAGGCGGCGCACCCATGTACCCCAACAAGAACATTGTTGAAAACGCAGTTAACTCAAAAGACCATACTACCCTTGTAGCCGCTGTAAAAGCTGCAGGTTTGGTTGAAACCCTGGAAGGTACCGGCCCGTTCACTGTATTTGCCCCTACCAATGAAGCTTTCGGCAAATTGCCTGCCGGTACTGTGGATAACCTGGTGAAGCCAGAAAACAAAGCCACTTTAACCAAAATTTTAACCTACCACGTAGTAGCCGGCCGTTTAAGCGCCGCTGATTTGATGGCTCAGGTAAAAGCAGGTAATGGCAAAGCTGAGCTGACTACGGTTGAAGGCGGTAAGCTGTATGTAATGGAAAAAGGCAAAAAATTGTACCTGGTTGACGAAAAAGGCGGCAAATCATGGATTACCATTGCCGACGTATTCCAGAGCAATGGCGTTATCCACGTCATCAACACTGTGTTGATGCCTAACTAAGCCCACACAATTAGCACACACATATATTGTTAATGAGCCCGGCCGCGTAAGAGCGCCGGGCTTTTTTTTATGTCAGGCCTGTTCCATATAAAAGGTGGCATATCTGTTGCTAAGTGTTTTTATTTAGCTTTGTTCGTTAATTATTTGTAAACACATGGGTTTAATTCTTTCGCAGATTGATAAGGTAGATCAAATTTCTAAAGAAGACTTTATAAAAAATTATCTGGAGCCGCGTAAGCCGCTGGTGATCCGCAAGGCGACCGAAAGCTGGCCGGCCCTGCAAAAATGGACTTTTGACTACTTGAAAGAAGTGGTAGGCGACCAGGTAGTGCCTTTATATGACAGTTCTAAAGCCGATCCTTCAAAACCCATTAATGCTGCCGCTTCGGAAATGAAGTTTGGCGATTATATCGACCTGATTCAGAAACAGCCTACCGACCTGCGTATATTTTTGTTCGACCCGATTAAACATGCCCCCGATTTGCTGGATGACTACCGCTCTCCTACCGATTTAATGGGCGGATTTTTGGATAAATACCCTAACATGTTTTTTGGCGGCGCCGGTTCGGTTACGTTTTTGCATTATGATATTGATCTGGCGCACATCTTTCACACGCATTTTCAGGGCCGCAAGCATGTGATGCTGTTCGATTATAAATGGAAAGAACGTTTGTATTGCATTCCGTTTGCTACTTACGCACTGGAAGATTATGATATCGAGCACCCGGATTTTAGTAAATATCCAGCCTTAGATGGTATTGAAGGACAGGAAACCATTTTAGAACATGGCGAAACCCTGTTTATGCCTACCGGTTTCTGGCACTGGATGAAATACCTGGACGGCTCTTTTTCCATCTCGCTGCGTGCCTGGGATAAATCATGGGCGATCAAAGCCAAGAGCTTATATAACCTCACCGTCCAGCGCAACTTCGACAACTTTATGAAGCGCCGCTACAAAAACCGCTATATGAACTGGAAAGAACAACTGGCTGTAAAAAGAGCAGATGC
>CAXTCH010000096.1:0-9953 GCA_964241945.1 uncultured Mucilaginibacter sp. | reverse complement strand
GTAAACGCATCCACCGATGAAGATACCCGCGGGGGAATGTTTAATTACAACAAGAGCTTTAAATACTCAGCTATATTTCTGGTAATTTTCGGCTTTACCTTTCCCATTTTTGCTTTCGGCTCTATCATGTCTATCGAGGCGCACTGGTATTCTACAATGTTTGGCTGGTATAACCTGGCTGCATTGCTGGTAACCGGTTATGCAGTTATCGCTTTAACCATTGTGCAGCTGCGTGAAAAAGGATATATGTCATGGATTACTGAAAACCACATGCACGATTTAGGCAAACTAATGTTCGGCTTCTCTATATTCTGGACTTACCTGTGGTTCTCTCAGTTCTTCCTTACCTGGTATGCAAACATTCCCGAGGAGTCGGTTTATTTCTACAAGCGCTGGCAGCCCGAATTTAAGCCTTGGTTTTGGTTGAATATTGTGTTGTGCTTTGTAGCTCCTTTGTTACTGCTGATGTCTCGTGATGCAAAGCGTTTGTACAGCCGTATGCGACTGGCCGCCATCGTAATCATCCTGGGCCACTGGCTGGATTATTACATGATGATTATGCCTGGTACTGTAGGTGCAGGCACAAAGGGAATTGCTGCTATTCCTGATGATCCGGGCAGAGGTTTCGGCGTGCAAGAGATATTTATTTTCGTTGGCTTCGCTGGTTTGTTCATCTTCCTGATGCTGAATGCGCTGAGCAGTTTCAAATCACTCATCCCAAAAAAGCACCCGTTTTTGGAAGAGAGCTTACATCATCACATTTAATAATTGCTACCTTTGCACTACATCAAGAATACCAAATCGAACAACAAAATGGGATTCCGAAAAACTATAAATTTTAATAAATTTCTCTCTGTACTGGCCCTCTTCCTGATGAGCTCTACTATGCTTATGGCACAGGCAGCCAGCTCAAATGCTACGGCTGCAGGTAACGGAAATCAAACCGCCCAGTCCGACGGAATGTGGATTGGCGTTGGTTATTACGTTTTGCTTATACTTCTTGCCGGTGTGATTATCGGTATAGTAGGTAAGGTGTTAAAAGTGTACGATTTAAGCTTACAAATTCAGGGTAAGAAAAGCATCGACTGGAATAAAATTATGGCCATCAGCTTTATCGTATTCCTGGTATTGGGTATGGTAGGCGTATACTACTCATTCAGCGTACAAGGCAGCATGATTTTACCGGAAGCTGCTTCAGAACACGGGAAAACAGTGGATGCCATGTTTTGGACAACCTTCGGCATTACGGTGATTGTATTTTTTGCAACGCAGATTATGCTGTTTGTCTTTGCCTTCCTTTACCGGGGAAGAAGTACACGCAAGGCTTACTATTTACCGCACAACAACACCATCGAAAAGTTGTGGACCATTACACCTGCTATTGTGCTGGCGGCACTGGTAATCTTCGGTTTCTTCACCTGGAGAAAAATAACCAACACCGTAGATGCTAAAGGCGAAGCCGCTTCGTTAAATGTAGATGTTACCGGTCACCAGTTTGCCTGGGAGATTCGTTATCCGGGACGTGATAATAAATTGGGTTTAAAAAATTATAAGTTGATAAGCGGAAGCAACGTATTGGGTGTCGATTTTAAAGATCGTAATTCCTTCGATGATGTCCATGCCGATACCATTGTGTTACCGGTTAATAAATCTGTGCGACTGAACATTTTAGCCCAGGATGTAATCCATAGCGTTTACATGCCTAACTTCAGGGTGCAGATGAATGCGGTTCCCGGTTTACCTACGTATTTCAAGTTTACACCAACCATCACTACGGCCGACATGCGCAGCCGTTTGGATGACCCGACTTTTGATTACCGTCTGTATTGCAATAAAATTTGCGGTGGTGGTCACTACAACATGCAGAAGTTGATTGTGGTAGTAACTGAAGAAGAATATCAGCAATGGATTGCACATCAGCATCCCTATTTGAGCGACCAGTTAAAGAAAGAGTTGAAATTTGCAGGAACGCAAACTACACCCTCAGCAGCCGGCGCAAATAAATTAGCATTAAATAATTAATTCAAGATAGCGATTATGTCAACATTAGAAGTTCAAGATCACGGCGTTGTGCATCATCATGATCATGATCACGGACATCACCATAAAGAAACTTTTATAACCAAGTACATCTTCAGCCAGGATCACAAAATGATCGCGAGGCAGTTTTTGATTACTGGTATCATCATGGCAGTTATTGCTATGATACTTTCTATCCTGTTTCGTATCCAGTTAGCTTATCCCGACAAGTCGTTTCCTTTCCTGGAAACGCTATTGGGTAAATGGGCGCCGGGCGGACGTTTGGATTCCAACTTTTACCTTTCGCTGGTAACTATACATGGTACCATCATGGTATTCTTTGTATTAACTGCCGGTTTGAGCGGTACTTTTAGTAACCTGTTAATTCCGTACCAGTTGGGTGCACGTGATATGGCATCGCCGTTTATGAACATGCTTTCATACTATGGCTTTCTGATTGCGAGTATTATCATGTTGTCTTCCTTCTTTGTACAAAAGGGTCCTGCTGGTCCGGGATGGACTATCTATCCGCCGCTTTCCGCATTACCAAAGGCAATGCCCGGTTCAGGTATGGGGATGACTTTGTGGTTAGTTAGTATGGTATTCTTTATCGCTTCGCAACTAATGGGCGGTATCAATTATATCAGTACCATCTTGAACATGCGTACCAAAGGCATGGACCTGTGGAAAATGCCTTTAACTATTTGGGCTTTTTTCCTGACTGCCGTTTTAGGTTTGTTAGCCTTCCCGGTATTGGTTGCAGGTGTGGTGCTGCTGGTTTTCGACCGTAGCTTTGGTACCAGCTTTTACCTGTCAGACATTGTTGTTAGCGGCCAGGTAATGAATTTTGAAGGTGGCAGCCCGATTTTGTTCCAGCACTTGTTCTGGTTCCTGGGTCACCCGGAAGTATACATTGTAATTATGCCGGCTATGGGTCTGGTATCAGAGGTGTTGGCTACCAATTCACGCAAGCCTATCTTCGGTTATCATGCCATGGTGTACTCACTGATTGGTATTACGGTATTGTCATTCATCGTTTGGGGACACCACATGTTCGTGACGGGTATGAATCCGTTTCTTGGCGGGGTGTTCATGATAACGACGCTGATTATTGCGGTGCCATCGGCGGTAAAAACCTTCAACTGGCTCGCAACATTATGGAGAGGTAATATCCAGTTTACACCTGCTATGCTGTTCTCTATAGGTTTTGTGTCATTCTTTATCTCTGGTGGTTTAACCGGTATTTTCTTGGGTAACGCTGCTTTAGATATTAACCTGCATGATACTTACTTTGTGGTGGCTCACTTCCACTTGGTAATGGGTTCAGCAGCCATCTTTGGTATGCTGGCCGGTGTTTATCACTGGTTCCCTAAAATGTTTGGCAGAATGATGGATGAGAAATTGGGGTATTTCCACTTCTGGCTAACCTTCATCGGTGCCTACTTTGTGTTTTTCCCGATGCACTTCATGGGTCTGGACGGTGTTCCGCGCCGTTACTATGCATTCACCGAGATTGAGCCGTTGAAAAAGTGGATATCAGTAAATATTTTCATCACGTGGTCGGCAATTATGTCTGCTGTTGCTCAACTGGCATTCTTGTTCAACTTCTTTTACTCCATATTCTTTGGCAGAAAAGCAGTACAAAATCCTTGGCATTCAACAACATTAGAGTGGACTACTCCAGTTGAACATATCCACGGCAACTGGCCTGGTGAAATTCCGACCGTACACCGTTGGCCATATGATTACAGTAAGCCTGGGCACGATGAGGATTACATCCCGCAAACCACGCCTTACTCTCAAACCATGAGTTCAAATTTACCTCATGATTTTGAAGATAACTCAAGCGGGCTGGTAGAGCACCAGCGTTGGGTAAATTCCCAAAACTCGAATGAGCAAGTGAAATAAAATTTTCTTAATCTGATTGTTTAGGGTATCTGTACCGGAAAGAGATTTCCAAAAACAGATACCCTAATTTGTTTAAAGTTTATAGTTCGCATTTTCAGTGGCCTGCTAAAAGGCAGTAACAACTATAAACAAGGGTTCTTAAGCTAAGAAATGATTGATCCAACCACAAAAAGAAGATTTCAACAGGTTAATCTGATTACCATCATTCTGCTTTTTGTTTTAATACTGGCCGGCGGTGTGGTACGCAGCAGCGGCTCCGGAATGGGCTGCCCCGACTGGCCTAAATGCTTTGGGAGATATATCCCGCCTACTAACGTATCGGAGTTGCCAAAAGACTACAAACAAAAATATGTGACCGGCCGGGCTAAAAAGAATGAACACTTCGCCAAAACGTTAGATGTATTCGGTTACAGCGACCTCGCTACCCGTATTCGTAATGACCAGTCCATCTTGGTACCTGAAGATTTTAATGCCGCCCGCACCTGGACAGAGTATATAAACCGCTTAATCGGCGCTTTGTCCGGTTTATTTCTTCTGGCTACTGCCTTGCTGTCACTTAAATATTGGGGACAATCTGCATGGATTACTGTTTTAAGCGTGTTTAACCTGCTTCTGGTGGGTTTCCAGGGTTGGTTAGGGTCTATTGTGGTATCTACTAATTTGGTGGCCTGGATTGTTACTGTGCACATGGTTTTGGCTTTAGCTATTCTGGCGATCAGCATAAGCACTTACCATCTGTCTAAAATTATGGGTAAGCCGGTACTTAAAGAAAAAGCAGTATTATATGTGATCGCTATAACAGCTGTTGTGGTAAGTACATTGCAAATCACCTTCGGTACAGAAGTGCGCGAACAGGTAGATGCAGTGGCCAGTCACTTTGAACAGCAATACCGTGAGCAATGGGTACACGATGCAGGTTCAATTTTTACCCGGCACCGCGACACGGCTATTTTGGTATTAGTGGTAAACATGGTACTGTTCACCATTATCCACCGTAATTTTACCCGCCATTCATTACACCAGCAGTTAATGAGCTTTATTTTTTTACTTATTGTGCTGCAAATCGGCACAGGTATCGCACTGTCTTATCTGGCCCTGCCGCCGGTAGCTCAGGCTACGCATATCGTTTTAGCCAGTTTAATGTTTGGTGCCCAGTTTTATTTGTTATTGAACCTGCGCAGAACTGCAGGAGTGGAGGTGAGCCGATGAAAATGAGTGATTTTGTAAAGCTGATAAAATTTAGGCTTACGTTCCTGGTGGTATTTTCTGCTTCTATATCGTTTTTAATCGGCAGCAAAGTAAACGGCGTTATCCACTGGGTGGACTGGGCAAAACTGATTGTCGGTGGGTTTTTAATTACCGGTGCTGCCAACGGCTTTAACGAGATTATTGAAAAAGATCTCGACCGGTTAATGAAACGTACCGCCGACCGTCCGCTTCCATCCGGCCGCATGACTAACGGGCAGGCACTGATACTCAGTTTGGGTATGGGAATGAGCGGTACTTACCTGCTGGGGAGCCTTAATTTGCTTACCGGCTATTTGTCTATCTTTGCCATTATACTTTACGCCTTTGCTTATACGCCCATGAAGCGTAAATCGCCAATATCGGTGTTTATAGGAGCCATACCCGGCGCTTTGCCGCCCCTAATCGGTTATGTGGCTGCTTACGGCAAAATTGATGAGATTGCAATCATCCTGTTCTTCGTTCAGTTTGTATGGCAGTTTCCGCATTTCTGGGCTATAGCCTGGGTGTTGGATGATGATTACAAGCTGGCAGGCTTCCGCTTGCTGCCTTCGGGCAAGCGTAATACAACAAGTGCGGTAATTACTTTTATCAGCACTTTAATATTGCTGCCGGTGAGTTTGTTGCCAACCTTCTATCAGTATGGTGGTTATTATGTAGGGGCCGTATCATTGGTATGCAGTATTATATTTTTATACCAGGCTTTTAACTTGCTGCGCAACTGCGATATTAAATCGGCGCAGAAACTGATGTTCAGTTCATTTATTTATCTGCCTATTGTGCAGCTTATGTTTTTATTTGATTTTATCGGGAAAGTAAAATAATGGCTTATTTACAGCAAGACAAAGGAAAACTCAACCTCGAACCCAAAAAATTCAACATGTGGATTTTTATATTCACATCGTTTATGTTTTTTGCCGCCCTTACCAGCGCTTTTATAGTATATGAAGGTGCCGGTAAAGCCCATGCCCTGAATGTGAAGTTGCCGGGCGCATTTATGTACAGCACCATCACTATTATCGTGAGCAGTTTAACGGTATGGCTGGCTTTCAGAGCCGCTAAAGGGCTGCAGTTTGCCAGGCAACGGCTTTATTTGTGGACTACGCTGGGCTTGGGCATTCTTTTTTTTATCATTCAGATATTTGCCTGGTACACGTTAGCTTTTCGTACAGCGGCTTACTTTGTTAATCCCAACGCCTCGGTTTCGTTTATTTATGTGTTTTCGGGTATGCACCTGCTACACATTTTGGCAGGTTTGGTGTTAATTATCATAAGCTTACGCGGCGCTTACGGTAAAACCCCGCAGGCTATTAATTTATACCGTATGGAAATGTCATCAATATTTTGGCATTTTGTGGATATTGTATGGATTTATCTATACGTTTTTTTACTTTTGAACCAACATTAATAACCCTATAGACAGTACAAATGAGTACAGCAGCAGTATCACCAATAGATGAAGTAAAAACCACCCCGTGGTCGGGCGGACGTTCGCCGTTTTCGGTAGAGTACGGCAAAATGATGATGTGGTTTTTCCTGCTCTCGGATGCCTTTACATTTTCATCATTACTTATAGCCTACGGCGCTTTACGTTTCAGTGCCCACAACTGGCCCGCAGCCGACCATGTGTTTGAATCCGTTCCATTTGTGCTTGAGCATGGTGCTCCGCTGGTATTCGTAGGTATCATGACGTTTATCCTCATCATGAGCTCCGTATTTATGGTATTAGGTGTTGAGGCCGGGCACCGGGGCTCCCGTAAGGAGGTGGCCACCTGGTTGGTGCTTACTATTATTTTCGGCTTTATGTTTCTGGGCTGCCAGGCATTGGAATGGACGCACTTGCATAAAGATGGTTTCTGGTGGGGAAGCATTCCGAATAAGGAAGCCTTACAAGAGTTTTTTGCTGCCAACACGCCTTATAATTATCAGGTAGTTTCTGCTCATCAGTTTGCAAACTTGTTTTTCACTATCACCGGTTTCCACGGTTTCCACGTATTTAGCGGGGTAGTCATTCTGATTATCATTCTGATCAATGTACTGGCAGGCACTTATGACAAGCGCGGCAGTTACCTGATGGTTGAAAAAGTAGGTTTATACTGGCACTTTGTAGACTTGGTTTGGGTATTCGTATTTACCTTCTTTTATTTAGTTTAACACATATTTCAATCTGATTTTATCATGTCATCAGAAGTACATAACGACACACATGTGGATGATCATGCAGCGCATGACACCATGAGCAAAAAGAGAATCTGGCACGTATTCTGGATTCTGTTAGGAATAACCACCATTGAGTTTATCATTGCGTTGTTGTTGGTTCCCAAACACATTTTGCCAATTAATTTGGCCAATCCGGTTTACATACTGCTAACACTTTTTAAGGCATTTTACATTGTAGCGTATTTCATGCACCTTAAATTTGAAAAAATCGGAATGGTGTATACCATCCTGGTGCCGATTATATTTATTATTGGTTTAATCCTGGTGCTCACCAACGAAAGCCACCACTGGATTGACCTGCGCCTGTAATGGATAAAAAGAAATCAAGCGCGTTTAAAACGTTATTAATCCTGGTAATCATTTTAGCATTACCGGGATTTTTATATTATTTACTGACTGTTGAGGGTAAAAACCGCTACAAACCGCTGCCATTTTACGGGCCGAAGCAGGTAGCCAAAACCGGGCATAAGTTTCATGGTACGTATATTCCGGATACTATATACCATGTACTGCCTGATTTTACATTGGCCGATCAGCACAACCAACCGGTAACTGCCAATAACCTTGCAGGAAAGATAACGGTGGTCAATTTCTTTTATACCCGTTGCCCTGACGCCTGCATTCGTGCCTGCGATTATATGGACAGTTTAGCAGGTAACTACGCCAAAAACCGGCTGATTCATTTTATGTCGATTAGCGTTGATCCTGGTCATGACCAGCCTTTGGTTTTGCAGCAGTTTGCACAACGATACAAAGCCGACCGGTTAAAGTGGCTGTTCCTTACCGGGGATAGTGCACAGATATATAGCCTGACGCGTAATGGCTTCCTGGTGAACGCTGCTAAGGTAGGCAGCGACAGTTTTAATTTTAGTAACCAAATGATTCTCATCGATGCGGAAAAGCGCATCCGTGGTTATTATACTGCCGGCTCGGTAAACGAAGTGATGCGGCTTAATGATGAAATTAAAGTGCAGATTACCGAGGAACTGCGCAAAATAAAAGCGCCCGAATTATAAAGAAGACTTTTCATGACTGATAAATTTATCTTCCGTTTTGTAGCCGCTATATCCATTTTTGTTTTCGTGGTGGTATTGATATTGGAAAGTAAGGTGATCCCGGCGCCTAAAGTATCGCCCTCACTGCTATCTTTCTTGCCATTGCTAAATGCCATACTTAACGGAACCTGCAGCGTTCTGCTGCTCATTTCCTTATATTTCATCCGTAACGGTAACGTAGTGGTTCATAAAAGGATAAACGTAACTACTTTTTGCTTATCGGCGCTGTTCCTGGTATCTTATATCCTGTTCCACTGGCTGGCGCCTGAAACCAAGTACGGCGATTTAAACCATGACGGTATGCTTTCTGCTGCTGAGAAAACTGCTGCGGGCAGTGTACGGTTTGTGTATTATTTGATATTAGTTACACACATTATATTAGCTGCAGGTGTTTTACCGTTAATATTATTGAGCTTTTACCGGGGTTTGCAAATGCAGGTGGTCAAACATAAAAAGCTGGTTCGGTGGACTTTCCCCATCTGGTTTTATGTAACGGTAACCGGGGTGATTGTTTACATAATGATTTCACCTTATTACAAGTTTTGATAGGTGAATGCATAAATTTGTATAATAGCGTTGACAAATTGATTTTTAAATAGACAGGTGATGAAAAAAATATTCAGAATAGTGGTGTTATTGACTTTGTTTTCCATAGCTGGCTTGGGGATAAGTTCGGTTAAAGCCCAATGCGCCATGTGTTCGGCCAGTGCCGACGCAGGTACTAAAAATGGCAGTACGGTGGCTGATGGCTTAAACAAAGGTATTGTCTACCTCTTGGCTGCCCCTTACCTGGCCGTAGCTGCGGTAGGGTATGTGTGGTACAAAAAATACCGCCGCAAAAATGTGGACCTCAAAATGCGCGACGAAGAGCTGCATCTTAACTAACCACAGATTAAATTATAATGTATACATCCGGGTGGAATTTGCCCGAGTATATTCAAGACTTACGTAACGATGGCTGCTACCACACCAAAATCATGGGCAATATTACATGCTAAATGTCCGAAATGCAGGCGAGGTAATATGTTTGCCGGTGGTATGTACAATATCGGTTCAAACGGTATGAATGAAAGATGCCCGCATTGCGGCTTTCATTTTGAAATTGAACCGGGCTACTTTTATGCGGCGATGTATGTAAGCTATGCATTGAATGTGGCCGAAGCGGTGAGCTTGTGTGTAGCCACTTATGTGTTTACCGGCAATACTGATTCGCCCTGGTTGTACCTGATGGTGGTGTTGCTGGGCTGCCTGCTGCTATCGCCGTTCAATTACCGGTATTCGCGTGTGCTGCTGCTCTACTGGCTTTCGCCCAAAGTGCATTATCAACCTTACCTTGATACGGATGATTTATCCCGAAACGTTTAAATTTCTTAAAGATTTAGCCCACAACAACAACCGTGAATGGTTCCAGGCGCATAAAGAACGGTATGACGCCGCCCAGCAAAATACCATCGACTTTGCCGCACAGCTTATTGCCGGTATAAGCAAAATCGCCCCGGCTAACAG
>CAXTCH010000095.1:7514-9966 GCA_964241945.1 uncultured Mucilaginibacter sp. | reverse complement strand
CTGCACCTCGGGTTTAGAGGGGCACAACCAGCGGTAGTAATTTACATAAGGCGGCTTATCCGCACATGATTCCCCTTTGCGGTTCTGTGCATACCATTCCGGGTGACTATCCAGCAAAGTTTTTTCGCCGCGGTTCATGGTCCACATCCAGCGGTGCGCTTCCAGGCCCTGTGCCTTAGCCGCCCTAAAATGTTTTTCGCTGTCGTTTTCAAAAAACATACCCCGCACACCGGCTTCATAATATTGTTTATAACGGGCGGTTAATTGCTTGTTGGTATCTTTTAAGTCAGGGTTTGTCCATACCCAGTGCTTAAAGGCTTTCCGCTTTTTGGCGCTTAGTGCGCCGGCTTCAAGTTTTACAGGTAAGGCAGCCGCGGCAGCTCCCAATAAACTGCCGGTTATAAAGTTTCTTCTGCTGGTCATGGTTGAACTTTTTGTGTTTGGATGAGTCCTTCGTCGTTAATGCTGATGGGTGCGGTGCCTGCACTGCTCACCGTTGCATTGAATTGATGCAATGTAGCCTGCATAGTTAATTTATTGGTTTGGCCATCAACCATGGCAATTGCATCAACCCCCAAAGTTTTCAGGTCGGCAACATATTGGTGATGCTGCTCAAAGTATTCTTTTTGCAGGTAATAGATTTGCCATAAGTACCGTTTCTGCTTTTCGGCGTACGGCAGGGTGAATGTGGTGTTTTCTTTTCGGGTAAACTGCAGATAACCCCAGCGCTCAGGAAAGTGCATATTGATCACGCCCTGCGGCGACCACACCCAATTATTTTCCGGCAACTCGCGCCCGTTTGCATCTTTTAATTTGACTACATCACCGTTAACTACCTGTGTTTTCCATTCCACGCGGGAAAAATTGATTCGCCACAAAGTGCCTTCCGCAGGAACATGAAACGGAAAGCCCATGCGTAACTGCTTTAACGGAACTGCCATTTCCACTGTCCAGCTTTGGTCTTTGTCTGAGGTATTGTTCAGCGTGCCTTGTACCTGCACACCGGTTTTCAATCCGGCTACATCCCAGCCAATAAGCGCATCACCGCCGTTGCGGTAAGGTTTGGGCAGGAATAAATCGAATATTTTGTTAAGCGCATTAATTTCAATCTCAAAATACTGATGAGTGTTGTTGTCCGGGTCAATGAAAACCTCAAAATCGTTATCCCTGAAGATGATGTCATCGTGGTGCTGCTGTTTAGCCCAAACCTGCGGTTCCTGCAATTTAGCAGCAATAAAAAGGGTCGAATCATTCCATAGCATCTTTACCTGGGTGCGTAACGCCGGCAAGGGCTTTTTGTCGCCTTCAATGTCGACAAAGTCGCTGGTCCAGGCGACCTTGCTCCAGGCGCTTTCCTGCAGTTTACCGTCGGTGGCGATGTGTTCGCTGGTATGCTCAACCACATAGCTTTTAGGTGCAGTGAACAGTGGTTCCAGAGTAGAAGAGATATTTTGCGCAGGTAAATACCCAGCAGGAAACAACAGGACACCTGTAATAAATGTCGAAAGAATATGAGTTTTTCTGTTCATCAGCCAGTTAATGGTTAAATTTTATTTGTCGCCAATTACCCCGATTTCAGCAGCCGTAGCGCCGTTACCATTAATTACATGCAACGCTTTGAAACGAATATAATGCGCGGTAACCGGCCGTTTCAACGGTACAGTTTGTTCTAAGGGGTTAGCCTGAATATTTGAAAACTCACCGGTAGTTACCTGCTCCCATTCGGTGCCGTTGCTGCTAATGTAAAAGGCATACTGGTCAACAATACCGGCAATTTGCTTGTCCTGGCGGGGGAGGTAAGTAAAGGCCTTTATGATTTGAGACTTGCCCAAATCAATTGTCAGCTCGGCAGGCGTGAAAACTGTTGATTTGTTGTCCGCTAAGGTATTCCAGATAGTGTTGCTATTATCATCAACGGCCAATTCGGCTTTGCCGGTTGTTGCGGTTACCTTCCAGTCTGCTTTGCTTAATCCCAGCTGAACTGTGGTTACTAAGCCCTTTTGTTTACCATCCACAGCAAGTGCTTTAACAATGCCGCCATCCGGCAGGGCGAAAGGCTGGCGGTACACCGGCGCACTCGCTGTAGGTTCGCTGCCGTCAGTAGTATAATGAATAGCGCTTACCGGTGCATCGGTGGAGATACTTACCACGCCTTCTTTGTTCCGGTTAATGAGCGGAGCACTCAGATGGCCCGGCTCTTTATACAGGCCAAAATCGCTTAGCGCTATGCACACCGGCGATTGGGTAATGCGTAAGCGTACCTTCTGTGCCGTGATATTTTGCGGTAGCCGGATCAGCCGGTTGGCCCCGATGCTGGTAGCGGCGGCAATCTGGCGCCACTGCCCGTCCTGCATAGCATCTACGGCAAAGGCCTCGATGCGCTGACCCAGTTTGATATTTTCCCGCAGGCGGATGACGTTAAAAGTCCGTTCACCGGCCAGATTCAGCACCA
>CAXTCH010000095.1:5772-7414 GCA_964241945.1 uncultured Mucilaginibacter sp. | reverse complement strand
CATTCGGCCGGCATCCAGTGCTTACCGTTGCGGGTGCCCTCAATACCTAATACATAATCGGTATACCCATTGGCCGGCTGCCTGCCCGGTTCCGGCGCTTTAGGATCATAGGTGGCCCAGCTGGTTTCGCCGGCATGGCCTTCTTCATTACCTACCCAGCGCACATCAGGGCCCACATCGCCAAAAATGTTGGCCGAGGGTTGTAGCTGCCTTACGATGGCCCAGTTAGTATTCCATCCGTAATAGGTAGTGCGGTCTATTTTACGAACCTCACGCGTACCGCCATAGTAACCGTCGCCGCCATTAGCACCATCGTGCCAGGAGATAAACAGCTTGCCATAATGTGAATACAGATCTTTTAGCTGACTGCGATAAATATCTACATACCTAGGTTGCCCGTAATAAGCGCTGTTGCGATCCCAGGGGGAGCAGTATAAACCCATTTGCATATTTAATTTCCGGCAAGCCTCCTGGTATTCTTTTACGATATCGCCCTTGCCGTTTTTCCAATTGCTTTGGCTGATGTTATGCTCGGTGGTATGCGTAGGCCACAGGCAAAGCCCGTCGTGGTGTTTGGCCACAATAATTACGCCCTTGAAGCCACCCGATTTAGCCGCGCCTACAATCTGTTGGGCATCAAACTTCACCGGGTTCACCAGCTTGGGGTCTTCATCACCATAACCCCACTCTTTGTTGGTATACGTGTCTACCCCGAAATGGATAATGCAGTACATCTCTATTTCGTGCCAGTTCAGTTGCCGGGCCGATGGTAAAGCCCCGTAAGGTTTCGGAGCATCCTGCGCGTGGGTAGCTGCAGACCCGGCGAGTAAGCCTAAAATTGCAATCAGTTTTTTCACCGCTATTTATGTTTTAACCAGCCGGAGGGTACAGGTATCGGCTCACTGCCGTTAATGCTGTATTTTAGTTTCAGCGTGTAACCGCCGCCGCCTTCTACAAAGTCCAGTTCAATGGGTTGTAACCCTTTTTTAAGGGCAGCCTGTCCGCTTTTTTCCAGCGGACCATGCCAGCCGTCGTTATCAACTACCTGGCGATTGGCAATATTCAGAATGCCGCCATCATCACAGGTCAGATAAAAGCTGTAAATGCCATCGGCAGAAATATTCAGATAACCTTTATAAACCAATCCGAAACTGGGCGCGTTGACACCTGCAGGAACGGTTACACTGTCGGCAGTAAAGGTTTGTGCCGGTTGTGCCTTTGCCATCAGCTTTGAGCTTTTATAAGAACCGGGATAATATGCACAAGTTAGTCCGTTACTGGTTGCACCTGTTTTTACCGGTTCCGCATAATTTTGCCGGGTGTAATGCAGATTATATATATCACCGGCTGAACCATCGGCCCTAAAGGCGGCCAGTTTAATATTAGAGGATTGTTTAATCACCAAAGGCTGAGTTAAAGCCGGTGATTGCAGCGTGGGACGACTACCATCCAGAGTATAATGAATTGAGCTGTTCTTTAAAGGTGGCTGCAAATTGATAACAGCCTGATTGATAAATACGTTTTGCTCGGTTAACCCCTTAAAATCAGGCAGGCGATAGTGTACATGCAGGTTATCCAAGCGTTCGTAATGGGCCTGCAGGCGATTCAGGTAGTCGTTATACAAATTTTTGCCGGTCCATAA
>CAXTCH010000095.1:0-5672 GCA_964241945.1 uncultured Mucilaginibacter sp. | reverse complement strand
GAGCGCCAATACATCACCAGTGCAGTCGGACTGATGCCCCCCTCTAAAATTTCGTCCCAACCCACTAATTTGCGGCCTTTCGAGTTAAAGAATTTTTCCATCCGGTTGATGAAGTAGCTTTGCAGCTCAGCCGTGGTTTTGATGCCTTCTTTTTGCATCAATGCTTTACAGGCATCGGATTGTGCCCAACTGCTGCGGTCTACCTCGTCGCCACCAATGTGGATGTATTGGCTGGGAAAGATGTCCATAATTTCGGTAAACACATTTTCGGCAAAGGTGAATACCTCGTCGTTGCAAGGGCAAACCGGGGTGGTAAACAGCTTGCCCCATTGGTTTTTACCGTTGCAAGTAAGAAAGGGGTAGGAATTGATAGCCGCCATCATGTGGCCGGGCATATCAATTTCGGGTATAATATCGATATGACGGGCTAAAGCGTAGGCCACCACATCCTTCATCTGTCCCTGCGTATAATAACCGCCATAAAGCGTTTTGCCATTTTTGTGGATGATATGCTGCGGGTCAATGGCAAAGTCGGGGTTATCGGCCGACCTTTTTATACAAGCTGAATCTTGGTTGTTAAAAGTGCGCCAAGCGCCTTCTTCGGTCAGCAAAGGATATTTTTTAATTTCAATACGCCAGCCCTGGTCATCGGTTAAGTGCAGGTGAAACTTGTTGAATTTGTATAAAGCCAGCAAATCAATGAATTTTTTGAGATAGGCGACGGAAAAGAAATGCCGGGAAACGTCCAGATGCATACCCCGCCAGGCGTAAGCGGGAGCATCATCAATAGTTACAGCAGGTAAAGACCACGCTGTGTTGGTGATGGATTGCTGGCTTTCAATAGAAGCAGGCAGCAACTGGCGCAGTGTTTCAATGGCATGGATAATGCCTGCGCCGTTATGAGCGGCAATAGTGACCTGCTGTGAAGTGATTTGTAAATGATAAGCTTCGGTGGCACTAACAGATGGATCATCCATTAACCGGATGCTTGTGCCGGTTTGTGCCGGTGCATCACCTTGCCGAATGGTAAGCCGGTTGTGGAACAACTCATTCAGCAAAGACGCCTCGCCCTGATACTTGCTGCCTTCGGGAAGCAGTATAGTGGTTTGACTGCTGATAGCAAAACTTCCGGAGCCGGAAACCACATGCTGTGGATAAGGGATGAGCGGATATTGGCGATCTGTGGTTCCCTGTGCCAGCAAATGATTGTTATAGCTGCCTGCAATAAAAAGCGCAATGAGTGCAGCCCTGATTCCGACTCCGGTTCTTTTCATAAAAATTAACGGTAACTGATTTCCGGCGGCTCAGCACCACCGAAAATCAGGGTGAAATTCAAATCTTTAAAATATGTAGCGCACAAAGGCTTCCATAGCCTCATATTCGGCCATGCCCAACTGGTCATAAAACTGAGCAGTTTGGCGGTTGCGCTCTTCGGCACGTACCCAAAATTCGCGCACGTCGCCACCCGGAAATACTGGCCGGTCTTTTTGCGACTGGTGCTTGAAGATGGCATCGCGCTTGCGCAATACTTCCTGCGGCGACAAAGGCACAGCCATTTCAATTTCGTAAGGCTCAAACTCATGCCATGCGCCACGATACAGCCACATCCAGCAGTCTTTTACCCAGTCTTCGGTTTCCTTCAAACGTTGCAGGGCAGCCAATACAATGTTGAAGCATACCAGGTGTGTACCATGCGGGTCGGCAAAATCACCGGCGCAAAATACCTGCTGCGGCTTTACCTGCTGTAATAATTCAATAGTCAGCTCAATATCTTTGTCAGTTACCGGATTTTTTTGGGTTTTACCGGTTTCATAAAACGGCAGGGCCATAAAATGGATATGGTCATCCTGCAAACCTGCATAACGTGCACCGGCTATGGCTTCCGTTTTACGGATAAAACCTTTTACATTGCGTATTTCCTGACTGTCAATTTCGTTAGGTTTCTTTTGCGCCATAAAGCTGCGCATGTTTTCATAAATATGCTGCAGGTCGGTGGTATCTTTACCTATACTTTTGTCAAAGTCAATACTAAACTCCACAAAGCGCAATACATCGTCATCCCACACTGCGGTGTTGCCTGAAGTTTGATAGGCCACATGCACATCATGCCCCTGGTCTACCAGGCGGATGAAGGTACCGCCCATTGAAATTACATCATCATCAGGGTGCGGTGAAAACAAAATTGACCGTTTTTTTGGCGGATTAGCACGTTCGGGCCGCTCAGTGTCATCCGCATTGGGCTTACCACCCGGCCAGCCGGTAATGGTATGCTGCAGTTGGTTAAATATATCGATATTGATATTATAAACCGGGCCTTGTGCCGTAGCCAGCTGAGCCATACCGTGGTTATTATAATCATCCTCAGTTAATTTCAGGATAGGTTTTTTCACTGTGAAGGCCAGCCAGAGCACAGCTTTTTTCTTCAGGGCGTTGGTCCATACACAATCTTTTACCAACCAGGGGGTATCAAAACGGGTAAGGTCAGAGGCGGCTTCAGCATCCAGTACAAACTCTACATGCTCGGATAACTGCAGATAAGTGGCCGGTACTTCGCCGGATATTTCGCCTTCCACCGCCTTTTTGATGATGGGCGCTTTTTTAGCGCTCCAGGCCATCAGGATGATTTCGCGGGCTTTGAAGATGGTGCCGATACCCATGGTGATGGCTTTGGTAGGTACATTCTGTTTACCGCCAAAATCGCGCGCGGCATCACTGCGGGTCAGGTCATCCAGGGTAACAAGGCGGGTACCTGAGTTGGGCGCCGAGCCAGGCTCATTAAAGCCGATGTGACCGGTACGGCCGATACCTAAAATTTGCAGGTCCAGTCCGCCCAGTTCTTCAATCTGATGCTCGTAGTTCAAACAAAAATCCGCAATATCATCTAAAGGAAGAGTACCATCAGGGATGTGCACGTTGGCCGGATCGATGTCGATATGCTCGAACAGGTTTTCGTTCATGAAGGTGACATAGCTTTGTGCTGCATTGGGCTGCATTGGATAGTATTCATCCAAATTAAAGGTAACCACCTCACGAAAGCTCAGGCCTTCTTCACGGTGCAGGCGCACCAACTCACGGTATACTGCAATAGGGGTTACACCTGTAGCCAGGCCCAAAACAGTTTTTTCGCCCCGTGCCTGTTTGCGGGTAATCAGTCCGGCAATGCGGTGCGCTACCTGCACCGAAGCCTCCTGCTGACTGGGATACACGCTGACCGGCAGCTTCTCGTACCGGGTCTCCTCTAAAAGATTTAATCTGGCCATAAACAGAATATTTATTTAGGTAAATTATACAAATTTTGACTATCAGTTACCGGCACATATTGCTGTGCAAGGTTCCAGCCGCTAACTGATAGCTGAATGTTTTCGTTATTGCTTTCCGGATGATATTCCAGTTCAATTTCACGGGTTTCCCCTGGCATTACCGACAGGTAATTGTTGCTGTAAAATACCGGCAGCAAGCGATTTTTAGTTGCCGGATTTACCAATGAAAGCCGGTTGAAAAAAGCCACCGGTGCACCGGCCGGATTATTTAAAGTAACCGTAATTTTGCCACCTGATACAGCTTTTGCCGTAACCGAAAGTTTGGAGGCCGGCATCTTTTTCAACCCGGAGTATTGCCCTTCGGCATCCGGCAGCCAATACAGGTTTTCGCTCAGCAGCTTTTTGTTTTTGTCAGTTAATTGCAGCAGCAAAAATACGCCGTCTTCTTTCGCTAAGTTATCCACTGCCTTTTTCATGGGCAGGTGTTCTTTAGAGGAGGAAGGCTGCGCTTCTAAAAATACCTGACTCAGCAGGCTTTCTTTGCCGCTCATGTCAAAAGCTTTTACCATCAGCATGATGTCGCGCTTGGTTTCGAAAGTGTTGTTCACCAGTGAAACCATGCCAGTAACCGGGTTATACATGGCATGTAAGGGTTCGCTGCCGCTGTGCAGGCCATAAAGGCAGGCATTAGGATCGAGATAGTAATCGTACATCTGTCCCCGCATGGCAGTCCATGGGTTTTGGGTTTTCCAGATGATCACCCCGGTGTACCAGTCCCACATATGGGAGCTGAAACCCTCCATCAGCGCGCGGTACTGATCGTAATTAACCAGTTGCGCTTTGTTGGCAAAATCCTCGGCATTTTTGGCTTTTCCGTAAGGTTCGATGGTCTCGTCGTAACCAATGTACTTATGATAATTCCACACGGAATCTACTTTTGAGCGGTGCGACTGAGCATCATATTCAGGAGCTACCAGGTTGGCTTGAGGGATAAAGCGTTTGAGCGATTCATAATCACTAATTCCTACCGAACCCACTTCGGAGTTAAAGGGATAAGTTTGATGCTGCCAGAAAGCGGACAGCGGCTGTACCCCATAAGGCCCGTCGCCATTACCGCCCAATTTATTTAGTGACATTAAATCCGAGTTTGAGTATTCCACAAACCAGCGGGTGCCGTCCAGCTTAGGTATAATAGAATCACGTAGCGGAATCAAAATATCTTCGGGCGGCGTTACTTCGTTACCGCCGCACCAGATCGCCAAGGATGGATGGTTGCGCACCAGCTTGATTTGGTCAATGGCCGATTGCAGGAATAACTGATGATCGTCCGGGTACTTGCGGCGGGTCCATTGGTCGTCCTTTTTCATAGGGTCCAGCCATTTACCGTCGGCATCGCCCGAAATCCAAAAATCCTGAAACACCAGCAGGCCATATTTGTCGCAGGCGTTGTAAAATTCGGGCCGCTCAATCAGTGCGCCGCCCCAAACCCGTATGAGGTTCAGATTCATGTCTTTATGAAAGCGCACTTCGGCATCATAGCGGGCATCCGACAGGCGCAGCATGGCGTCGGAAATAATCCAGTTGCCGCCTTTGATAAATATCTTTTGGCCGTTTACCATTATCTGACGGCTCTGGGTGCGCTCGTTCCAGCTGCTTTGTATTTCGCGTACCCCCACGTTCACCGTTTCGCGGTCAGATATTTGGTTGTTAATGTCAAATTCAAACTGAGAAGGATATAAGTTTTGCGGACCATAGCCATTAGGCCACCATAGTTTTGGGTTTTTTAAAATGACGTCTTGCAAGTTAACTTGTGTTGCCGAGCGGGCGGGCAGGACTACAGCTTTTGAAACTGAAATGCCGCCGATACTGAATTTTAGTGTTCCACTTACCGGTTTGCCCAATGCATTCTGTAATTCAGCTGAAGCTTTGATAGTGGCAGGCGCCTGACTACCTTCCACCTTGCGCATACCGGGTACCAGGGTAATTATATGAGGATTGATGATATTAACTGCCCCGGTAGTTTCTAAAGTTACTTTATCCCAGATGCCGGTATTGCGGTCGCGCATCGGTTGTATCCAGTCCCAGCCGGCGGTGTACTGCAAACCTACATTCTTGGCAATGCGGCCGTCGCCGCCCTGCCCCCCGTTAGGGTTGCCTGCTTCATCAGGCGGATGTACTAATACAGCAAGTCGGTTGTCGCCAGTTCTGTTAAGTAATGCAGTAACGTTAAACGACTGCCGTAAAAACATACCTACATGCAGCTTTGCATTTACTTTATGACCGTTCAGGTAAATATCACAGCTATAGTTAACACCACGGAAATTCAGATACACCTGGCTGTTACCGGCAGGTACGGCTGCCTTAAAATCATTTACAAACCAATACGTATAATAATCGCGACCAGTGAAATAG
>CAXTCH010000094.1:0-10016 GCA_964241945.1 uncultured Mucilaginibacter sp. | reverse complement strand
GTATCAAATACCGGAGTATAAGTACCAGACTTTGCCTGCCCTTCCTGTGAGAATGGTACATCGCCGTAAGCATCAGTGACACGTTCTAAAATCAGCATACGCATAATGGTGCCGCAATTATTCAGGTTGGTATAGGCTGCATTGCCGGCAATCAGGTTCTTCATCTCGTCAATCAGCGTTGTAGCGCCATAGCCGTTATTCCAAACCCGGCCCTTGTAATCCTGAAAGCTGCCACGAAAAACGTATTTGTCGCCGTTACCATAATAGTCATAGGTAGAGGCCAGCCCTTGCACCCACATGCTTTGAAACAGCAACTGGTCATACCCGGTGTTGGAAAACTGTATCTGTGCTTGTGACATCAGCAGATTAGGGTCTAGCAGGGTACTGTTAATTTTAGTAGGATCGGTATTGATAGCTTCAAAATTTTTGGTACAGCCTGTTATTAGTGAAGCGCTTAATAGACAGCTATATATAAATTTTCTTTTCATTGTTACTTGTTGTTAAATTTAAAGTTTACATTGAAGCCTAAAGTTCTTACCGATGGTAAACTAGTACCTTCTATACCAGCATAATTGATTCCGGGCGCAAAATTTGATTCTGGGTCAATGTTATCTGAACGCTTCATAATAGTCCATAAGTTACGCGCTACGGCTGATACTGTGATTGAGTAAAGCGGAGTGCCGCGCAGCAGCGTGGAAGGAATGGTATAACCAAACGTTACTTGACGCAACTTGATGAACTGACCGTTTAGTACATTTAATGCTGAAATATTTTGAGCCAAGTTTTGGTAATAAGTTTGAGCCGGTACATTTACTGTATTTGGTGCACCTGATGCGGTTACACCTTGGCCAACAACACCGCCTTCGCGACCTGCAAGTGTAATCTGGTTTTCGCCACGATAAATACTGTAATAACTGGTTGCCGATAGTACCTTATTTCCATATTTATAGTCAACTAAAAATGAAAGATTAAAACGCTTATAACTAAAATCATTATTAAAACCGCCATAAAATTTAGGTAATACGGAACCTTGTGGAGTTCTGGCCCCCTGCTGAGGAGTACCGTCAGCATTAAAAACAATTTGTCCGTTAGCATTGCGCACATAATCATTAGCCAGTATTTGTGGCCCTGACTTACCAGCCACAAAAGCTGTGGTAGCATTTAACGGACGATATGTACCCAAGCCAACATTTGAATTACTTGCATCAGTTGCCAAAATTTTGTTAGTCACATAAGTAAAATTAAATGATGGATTCCAATTGAAAGTTCCTCTGACAGGCGAACCGTGCAATTCAACTTCTAAACCTTTATTCTGAGTAGATCCGGTTGCTACAAAATAGCTATTGTATCCGGTTGATATGTCTAAACTGCCTCCAAGAATTTCATCTTTGGTTTTACGTGTAAAGTATGTTACATCAAAGCCAAACCGATCTTTGAAAAACTTCATTTCTGCACCTGCCTCAAACTCACGCAATGTGAAAGGCTTTAAAAGTAAGTTAGGTAATGTATTACTGAAACTTGCAGCACTGGTGCCATTAATAGAGTTAGCTACACTGTAATAAACGGTGTTGGCATAAGGGTTAGCAGTATTACTGGTTTTTGAATAACCTAATCTAATTTTACCTATATCAACGTTTTGCATGTGCAGGAGATCTGAAAATATAAAACTGCCTGAAACAGATGGAGCAAATATTCCAGGGCCTACACTTTTGAGAATACTGCTATAATAGTCATAGCGGCCGGTAGTACTTAATACTAAGTAATCCTTTAATGCTAAATCAGCAGTATAATATAAAGAATTTACTTGTAGTGCAGATGGCTGGTTGTTGCCAGAATTTCTTGTTTGTCCGTTAGACAAATCGTAGAAATAAGGAATTATGAAATTATTGGCCTGTATAAATGAGCTATTATAGTTGCTTTTTCTAATTGTACCACCTATAGTTAAATCTAAATTTAGGAAGTCTTTAACTATATCATGTTTGCCATTAACCAATACTTCAGGATTAAACTCTGTTATATCTGTCTTTGTTACAGTCATCCCGCCGTTGTTTGTGTTATAGGCTGTACCCGTTGGTGTGATGTCTGTTCGAGTATCATGTATTTTATCATAACCAATGCGTCCTAAAGCGTATATCCAATCATTTAGGGTGTACTTGGCTGACAGGGTTGTTATCAAGCGTTCACGATTGGTAATTGATGAAAATTTGTAGGCAGCAAAGTAAGGGTTGGTTACATAAATATCATTAGTGAACGAAGTTTCGTGCCCCGATGCATCATAACCCGGCGCTAGTGTATGCACATCCTGATTGGGTGCTAAAAATAGAGCATTATTAGGGTTACCCGGTCCGTCGCTCAAGCTGCTTCTGTTCCTGCCTTTGTCAAGTACATAATTAGCTATAGCGGTAACTTCTAATCGTTTCGTTACAGCTTGTGTTGCATTAAAGTTAAACGTTTTCCTTTCTAAACCACTGTTAGGAACGATAGACCTATTGTTTAAATCGGAAGCTGATAAGCGGAATGAACCATTATCACCTCCACCTGTAAGCGTTACCGTGTTGGTAAAGCTGCCTCCTGTACGGTAAAAATCTTTGTAATTGCTAACGTTAGAGTATGGATGTGTTTGACCATCTATCTGCAACACCGGCGAACCATCGAGCTTGGCACCCCATGCCAGGCTGCCTGTATTCAAAGCTTCGGTTACGCTGCCAGGTTTTACACCATTTAAGCCCTGCCCGTAAACTTTTTGAAAGTTGGTATAATCTATAGCTTTGTCAAACTGATAGTTGGTGTTATATTCTACGCCAAATCCAGAGTTTTTCTTGCCCGACTTAGTGGTGATCAATATAACACCATTAACGGCACGGGTACCATACAAAGCAGATGCAGCTTGACCCTTTAGGACGGTCAGGCTTTCAATATCATCGGGATTAATGTTGCTGATACCGTCACCATAGTCGGCACCGCCCCACTCACCCGACTGGCCTCTTTGAGTATTATCCATTGGAATACCATTAATAACAAACAGCGGGCCTGTAGCACTCTGGCTTGTTAAGCCACGTAACAAAATACGGGCGGAAGATCCAGGGCCACCACTGGTAGGAGCTATGTTCAAACCAGCCACTTTACCTTCTAAGGAATAAGCTACGTTAGTTTCCTTTGCTTTATCTAAAGTGTTGCCGTTCACTGTAGTAACTGAATAACCTAATTTGCGCTCTTCTTTACGGATACCCAAAGCGGTAACTACTAACTCCTTCAGCGCTTTATTGGCGGGCACCAAACTTATAGTTAGCGTATTTTTACCTGCTACGGCTACCTCCTGGGTCTGATAACCTAAAAACGATACCACCAGCGTTGCATCGGCCGGGGCATTAATTACAAATGTACCTTCGGCATTAGTAGCTGCCGCGGTTTGTGTGCCCTTTACCCTGATGGTAACACCGGGTAATGGCTGGCCAGCCTCATCCACCACCTTACCGGTTATAGAAGCGAACTTACGGGCAGCATTAATATTAGAATTTGTTGCTGATGCCGGTAACACGCCGGCCATTGAGTTGAGGCCTGAGGCCAGTAATAAGGCGGAAGTTAAAGTCAGTATTGCCGCAGGCTTCAACAGCCTGCGCTTGTCTTTTACACCCATAGGGTGTTTCATACAATTCATAGAATTACTTATTAAAGGTGATTGATTAAAATGCAAAATTTTAACTTGTTGAATTTTGCATGGTTGATTACTGGATCTTCATCTTTAGCAGGGAAACACAGATGGTGTATGCCCTTTTTAAGTAGTATGGTTTATCTCATAGGCTTTGTATTGTTTGTGCTTTAATGGTTATGTATAAAATGTTGATTAATTCAATTTTATGCGTTTAAAATAAGTATGCGACTGTCAGCAATAGCAATATTAAAAGTTACAATACGAATAAACATTAATAAATTTCAAAACAAGGTAGTATGTAATCCTAAAAAGTAGTATCGAATAATGTATTTGGTTAATGCCGTTACCTATACTTTATAATTTAAATGCAAGGTAAAAATTATGTTACTAAATATTATGTACTATTGACAAATAATTTTGCACAAAGTAATAATTTAACAAATTATATTATGAAATATAGTGAATTTATTATAAACTGATAAGTATTAAATGATTTTTAATAAAATTGGCTTTGCGTTCAATAACCCGTATGTTTATTCAGCATACCTGAGAAGTTAGCGGAGATGTTGTGAAGCGCTTTACTGTTGTGTTAATTGATTTAAATTTTTCTGAAATTACTGCTTTATTGTATTAGTATATTTCAACCGCATTTACATGAAGAACCTAAAAGTACTGATGCTGATTATTTTGAATAATTATGCTTTTATAGCATTTGCGCAGCAGCATAATACATCTAAAAGTTATGTGGCTCCGGCTGATTCACTGGTACAGCGTAAGCTTGGTCAGTGGCAGGATTTAAAATTCGGCTTGTTTATGCATTGGGGCACTTACAGTGAATGGGGCGTAGTAGAAAGCTGGAGCATATGCCCTGAAGATGAAGGCTGGACACAGCGACGCGGCCCCTATGCCTCCAGTTATAATACCTACAAAACGGCTTATGAAAATCTGCAGGCAACCTTTAACCCAATAAATTTTAATCCGCAAAAATGGGTAACCGCTGCAAAAAATGCAGGTATGAAATACGTGGTATTTACCACAAAGCATCACGATGGGTTTTGTATGTTCGATACCCGGCAAACCGATTATAAAATAACCAGTACTAAAACGCCGTTTGCCTCAAACCCCAAGGCCAATGTAACTAAAGAAATATTTAATGCCTTCAGAAAGGAAAATTTCATGATAGGCGCTTACTTTTCCAAACCCGACTGGCATACAGACAGCTACTGGTGGCCATACTTTCCGCCGAAGGACAGGAATGTAAATTATGATCCGGCCAAGTACCCGGCACGCTGGCAACAATTTAAGGATTTTACATACAACCAAATACAAGAGCTAATGACCGGTTATGGTAAGGTTGATATATTGTGGCTTGATGGCGGATGGGTAAGGCCAAAAAGTACTATAGACAGTTCGGTTGACTGGCAGCGAAATATTACCTACAATCAGGATATTGATATGCCTCGTATTGCTACAATGGCTCGCAGCAATCAGCCCGGCTTAATTATGGTTGACCGTACTGTGGCCGGCCCTTATGAAAATTATACTACGCCCGAGCAGCAGGTGCCCGACCAGCCATTGGATCATCCCTGGGAGAGTTGTATCACAATGGGAAACTCATGGAGTTACGTACCGGGTGATCATTATAAAACAGCCAATCAGATTATTGCGCTGCTGATAAAGATAGTGTCGCGTGGTGGTAACCTGCTCATGAATATCGGCCCCGGGCCGGATGGTGACTGGGACCCGGTAGCTTACAGCAGATTGAATCAGATTGGCAATTGGATTAAAATTAACGGAGAGGGTATTTATGGCTCTGTTGCTGTTGCGCCGTATTCTGAAAAAAAAGTGTATTATACCAAATCAAAGAGCGGTAATACTATCTATGCCTTTATGCTTTCTAATAGTGACAGGGTAGCCTTGCCGCCTCTGATAACCATGCACATAAAAGGTGCCGGCCGCATTAAAAAGGTTAGTTTATTAGGCAACAACAAAAATTTATATTTTACCAACGCAGAAGGCGTTATTCAGGTAAAAATACCTGAATACTTACAAAAGAACAATAACCTGCTGGAAGCTGCCGTTTTTAAGGTTACCTATTAATTGGTTACAGATTTTATTAAAGCAATCAATTGAAAGTCTGTAAGTTGCGTCCCATCTCTAAGTATGAACAGGTAAATTGTTTTTATGAATTTTTATATAATAACCAAGTTGTCCGGTAATATACAGTAACATTTAAACATGAAAAGCCGAGAGCTGATATTAGCCGGAATATTTTTGCTGACCGCCGTAATCAGCTTCGACTCATTTACCCTGAAAAAAGAACCTTCACTTAATGAGGAAGGCAAAACTTTGTTTGAACGGCATTGCTCAACCTGCCATATGCTGGCAGATCCAGGAAGTCTGACTAAAGAAGTATGGAAATCTCATGTGCTGCCAGTAATGGCAAGCCGGATGGGTATCATTTATCCGAATTACGATCCGCTCAAAGGCTTGTCCGAAGAAGAAAAGGCCATAGTAAACAGTCACCATATCATACCCGGTGAACCTGTTTTAAACAACGATGGCTGGCAAAAGCTGGTAAATTATATAGTTGACAACGCTCCCGATAGTGTTGCTGCTGATGAAAAACGGTTAACACGGAATACTGCGTTAACTCAATTTGTAAGGGAAGACGTTCAACTTGAAGAAAAAAGCCCGTCGCTGATTACTGCACTTAAATTTAACAAGGCTACCAGCACTCTATGGATTGGAAACTACTACAATGAAATTTTTCAATGGCAATATAAAGAGGGTGTAACAAAAACAATATTGGCTCAAAGTCCGGCAGTTGATTTCAATTTTTTAAATAATGATACTTATATCACTGAAATAGGAAAACTCTATCCCACGGAACTGAGCTTAGGCAGCTATGCCCGGTTAAATAACGACAATGCATCCCCCTTAATAACCTCGTTGCACCGACCTGTGCACTCGGAGATAGAAGATTTAAACGGCGATGGCGTGCCGGAAATTATTACGTGCAATTTCGGTAATAAGATAGGCTCATTATCGCTGTTTAAAAAGGAAAAATCAGGCAAATATGCAGAGCAGGTATTACTGCCGCTGGCGGGCGCTATCAAATGTTACGTTAAGGATATGAATGGCGATGGAAAGAAAGACATTGTAGCCATGTTTGCCCAAGGGGATGAAAGTGTTTACATATTTTACCAGAAAGATAATTTAAAATTTACTGCTAAACGGGTTCTGCGCTTTCCGCCCGATTATGGTACAACTGATATGGCACTGATAGATTACAATCAGGACGGGCTGACTGATATTGTAACGGTACATGGGGATAATGCTGATTACTCGCATATTTTAAAGCCGTACCATGGAATGAGAATTAATATTAACAATGGTAACGGTATTTTTAAGGAGCAATACTTTTACCCAATTTATGGTGCTACTCGTGTAGTAGCAGATGATTTCGACAACGACGGTGATATTGATTTCGGGATCTCTGCTTTCTTCCCCGATTATGGAAAATTGGTGAATGAGTCTTTTGTTTACCTGGAGAACATCGATAAGGCCAAATATATTTTTAAACCCCATACCTTAAAAACCGGCATCCCGATTAAAACACTGACGCTGGAAAAAGCTGATATTGATGGCGATGGAGATATGGATATAATTGCTGGTAATTTTGCTCAAAGCCCCGGTTTTGTGCCTGCCGATCTTGATAATCAATGGAAGAGCGCCAAATATGGCTTGACTATATTTGTAAACCAACTGCACTAAATTAATTATTGATCAGTAAATCAGTATAATTTCATTACTCCCTTAACCGTAGCTGCTGCTTGCGGATGAATATCAAATATGATAACCTCGTTGAGCCCTGCTTTTAGCCACTGAGCCGGACAATACAAGCTGTGTTGCGGGCCGGTGTTCCAATATCGGCCAAGGTTATGGCCGTTTATCCATACTATGCCTTTTTGATAATGGCTTACATCAAGATAAGTATCGGCGGTGTGTTTTAACTCAAAATTTCCTTTGAAATATATACCGTCATGCAGATTTTCTTTGAAATTCGGCAGTGCCGTAATCTGCTTTTCATCCATTGGTAAATTAAATGTTTCCCAGTTCATCAGCGTAACTCCGTTGAGGGTTACCCGGTCGGTAATTCCCTTGCGGTCAATCATATATTGAGCAAAATTGATATGCCCCATGTTTTCAACCAAAA
This sequence comes from uncultured Mucilaginibacter sp., assembly GCA_964241945.1. Classification (GTDB taxonomy): domain Bacteria; phylum Bacteroidota; class Bacteroidia; order Sphingobacteriales; family Sphingobacteriaceae; genus Mucilaginibacter. The sequence goes on along the minus strand of CAXTCH010000094.1, from coordinate 2,145 downwards.
TGTCGAGCACCGGAAATTTTACTGTTGTTTTGGATAGTTTAATTGTCCATTTTCCGCTGTCACGGTACATAGTATCAACCAGTTTGCCATTAAGCAATATTAGCGCATAATCATGCGGCTCAGTTATAGTTAAATCGCCGCTTTTGTGGCCGGTCAGCTTGGTCCGGTAAAGGATGAAGCCGTGCTGCTGCCCCAGGCTCTCCATTGGTACAGGCTGCGGCGTAATAACGGGCTTTGGTAAATTGCTCCACACAGAGGTGAAAGGTTTCAATTCAAAAGCAGGGATTTGCATGGCCTGCACCGGCTTAGGCAAAGGGGGCAGTTTTTGCTTGCTGTATGATTGAATTAAACTACGCAGCGCATAGTATTTACTGGTGGCCCCGCCTTGTTCGTTGATAGGGGCATCATAATCATAGCTGGTTACATCCGGCTGAAACTGAGTTGGGTTAAAGGCATTGGCGCCGGCTGTATAACCAAAATTGGTGCCGCCATGTATCACGTATAAATTAAATGATCGTTTATGATCCATCAGATATTTTACCTGCCGTAAAATATCTGCCTGGTTAGGCCGCTGCCATTGCTCTTTCCAGTGAGTTAGCCAGCCCGGGTAAGTTTCGCTGCTAAAGGCAGGCACATCAGGGTTTTGCAAAGCGGCTTGCTGAAAATCAGCGTCACTTATGCCGCTGTCTAATCCAATAGCTGCGCCGCTGAGGCTGCCTGCTTCCAGCATAAAAGGCGTTGGTCCGTCGGCTGTATAAAAAGGCACATTGATACCATTGTTTAACCAAAACTGTTTTAGTGTTTCTATATAAGTACGGTCGTTGCCGTAGCTTCCATATTCATTTTCAACCTGCACCATGAGTATCGGGCCGCCATTGGTAACCAGCAGCGGCTTAATCTCTGCAGATAAACGCTCAACGTATCTTCTTACGGCCTCTATATAGCGGCTATCCATGCAGCGCACTTTAATATCAGGAATTTGCAGCAGGTAGGCGGGCAACCCTCCGAAATTCCATTCGGCACATACATAGGGGCCGGGGCGCAGCAGCACCCACATTTTTTCTTCTTGGCATATCTTAATAAAATCGGCAATATTTCTGTTCTCAGTTTCAAAATCAAAAAGGCCGGGCTGCTGTTCAACGTAATTCCAGAAAACGTAGGCAGCTACGGTATTGCAACCCATAGCTTTTGCCATTTGTATGCGCTGGCACCAGTAAGGTTTTGGTATGCGGGCTGGATGCATTTCACCGCTGATGATCTGGTATGGTTGTCCATCGAGCAAAAAATCTGTTTTAGCCAGTGCAAAGCTATGCTTGCTTTGTGCTGCAATTCTGCTGAATGCACATATGCATATAACAAATATGAACAGTTTTACAGATGTAAGTAGTTTTGATGAACTAATCATGTATCTCAAATTTCTTTAATTATGCATTAAATTCAGATAGTGGAAAAGCTACTCTGAAGCACCTACTTCAGCTACAGAAATGCCACTGCCGCTGATAATGTGCCTGGCAGTGAATTTAAACCAAGCCGCTTTCGTTGGCTGCTTCAAAGTTATAACCTGCTCAACAGGGTTCGATGCAATATTAGAAAATTCCCCTTCCGCTGCTTTACTCCAGTTATGGCCATCGGCGCTTGTCCAGAATATGTAGCTATCAGCAATACCATCTGTTTGTTTATCCTGCCGTGGCAGGTAAGTAAAAAACTTTATATTATATTCACCGCCCAGATTGATAATCAATTCCTTTTCCTCCGGATTGCTCCAATAAGTATCAGGGTTATCGTCAATGGCATTTTCAGCGTAATTATCCGCAACTACTTTTGCCAATGTCGCTTTCCAGCCGGTTTTACTTAACCCAAAAACTTTTACAGCAGTTTCGCTGTGCAATTGTGTACTTTCAAAACTTTCTGCTTTAATTACTCCTCCCTTTGTAAACGGAAACGGACTGTGATAAACAGCCGATTGTAAAGTCGGCGTTGTGCCATTAGCAGTGTAGCGTATGCTTTGTACCGGCGCCTGCGTGCTGATACTTACGTTTCCGGCCTTGCTGCGGCTGATTACCGGCGGTGTTAAGTGCACAGGTTCTTTAAACAGGCCAAAGTCGCTCAAGGCAATGCATACCGGCGCATAAATGTGCAGCCTGA
>CAXTCH010000093.1:0-10065 GCA_964241945.1 uncultured Mucilaginibacter sp. | reverse complement strand
TATCGCAAGCGCCGTAAGGCGAATTGAACGAAAACGTATTGGGCTGCGGCTCATCATAAGAGATACCCGAAACCGGGTCCATCAGATACTTACTGAAATAAGATACATTGTTATCCTTATCTGCAATACGGATAATTCCTTTGGCTATCTTCAAAGCTGCCTGAATAGAGGTATACAGGCGCTTGCTGTCTTTCTCGCTCACCTGCAAGCGGTCTACCACAATATCAATATCATGTATTTTGTAGCGGTCTACCTGCATTTTAGGTTCAACATCGATAATAGCCCCATCTACATATACTTTGAGGTAGCCTTGCTTACGTATTTGCTCAAATAGTTCGCGGTAATGCCCTTTACGGCCTTTTACCACCGGCGCCAGCACATTGATGGGCTGTCCATCGAACCTTTCGGCAATTGAACGCAGGATTTGATCCTCACTCATGCGTTCCATCTTTTCGCCGCTTACGTAGGAATAAGCCTCACCGGCACGGGCAAAAAGCAAACGCATAAAATCGTAAATCTCGGTAATGGTGCCTACGGTGGAACGCGGGTTTTTACTGGTAGTTTTTTGTTCAATGGCAATCACCGGGCTCAGGCCCGATACCTTATCCACATCCGGCCGCTCCATACCCCCCATAAACTGGCGCGAATAAGCCGAAAAAGTTTCCATGTACCTGCGCTGCCCTTCGGCATAAATGGTATCAAAAGCCAATGACGATTTCCCGCTGCCGCTTAGCCCGGTAATTACCACCAGCTGGTTGCGTGGAAAAGAAACGTCGATATTTTTGAGATTATGTACCCGGGCGCCAAACACTTCAACATCGCTTTGCTCGCCCAGATCAATTGTTTTATCCGTCATAGAATGAGTTCATCTAACCCGTAGTATAACCTGCATTACACCGCTAAGTTTGAACGGGTTATCCTTTGCTAAAAATAATGGCAAATATACACAAAAAAGGCCGGTGTGCGATGATGCATACCGGCCTTCGAGTGCTCCGTTATTAATCTTAATGTCAGTTTACCACCAACTGCTCTGCAGGCGTCAGCCAGGCATAAACATTGGGTAAATTGGGTCCGGTATTAGGTTGGATAAAGAGTTGTTTAACTGCAACCAGCTTGTATACATAGCTGCCGGTTTCGCCATTTAAACGCATGGCAAAGTAATTACCATGATTTTTGCGGTTAATAGCATGCCGAACACGCGGAGAACCGCAATTGTAAGCTGCCGCTGCTAAAGTCCAGCTGTTGAACTTGGTATACAAGTCTTTAATGTACTTGCAGGCAGCAATGGTTGATTTGTGAATGTTTTGCCGCTCGTCTCTGCGGCCATCCACTTTCAGCCCGTACTCCCGTGCGGTTTGAGGCATAAACTGCCACACGCCGGTTGCCCCGCGTGAGGATACCTCTCCATGAAGGCTTGATTCTACCAGCGGTACATACTTAAAATCTTCGGGTATGCCATAAAGCTTTAAAATGGGCTCGATGATGGCAAAAAGATTTTGCACCTTGCGTTGCATAGCGGCTGTTTTATAATTACCCAGTTGCTGTCTTTTCATAGACCGGGCCAGCCTGTGGTTTACTTTTTTGCTGCTGAGAGGTAAGGCTTCATCAGCAAATGATGGCGTGTTTTTTGATGGAATAGTGTAAAACACAAACCGGGAAATACGTCCGAAACGATTGGCCGGCTTTACATCAGTTGTACTGCAAATAAACAGCTTTGAAACGATAACCAGCACTAACATTACGGAGCACGTAACTAAGTGTTTTTTAATCATTCTGTTATTTTAAAGTTAACAATCAATGTGAATTGTGTTGCAAAGGTAGCAAAATACATCAGATTGTCAACCACTTACAACTACTTAGTGTAGAACCTACTGTTGGGAAATAGTTAAAACAATGCGTTTAAAGCGTGTATACGCCGATTTTGACTGTTGAAAATTTTTTCATTCCCGGCCAAAAAATGCGTATTTTTGCAGGCTCGATTAAGAGGTATTAACCCATATTTATGGCATTTAAAAAACAAGGGAACAGTCGCGAAGACAGGTCCGCCAGGCCATCCGGCCGCCCTTCGCGCGACGGCGAAGCTTCCAAAAGATCATCTTATAATAAAGATAACTCTACCCCTTCCCGTTTCAAAAAATCCGATTCTGATACCAACCGCCCCGCCAAAAAATATGGCGCCGGCAGCCGTCCCGACAGCAAGCCGTATGGCGCAGGCCGGGGGCGGAAAACAGAAAGCGGAGCAGCCGGAGACCACCCGTTTAAAAAATTTGAGAAGCAAACCACAGACCGGTCAACCCGGCGCCGTGATGAGCAGGAGGATAATAAACGCCCTTTCAGAAGCCGCAGTACTTCATCAGAAGGTGGTTATACCAACAAACGCAACAGCGACCGCACAAACAATGACCGCCCTTATGGCACCCGGTCGCGCACTGCCGCCAATGGCGAGCGCCCGGAACGTAAAACCGAAGGCACCGAGAACCGCGGCAGCCGCCCCAATACCCGCCCTTTCCGTGAGCGCCAGGGCTCAACTGATGAACGCCCCGCACGCGTTATGCGCAGCCGTAATAAAAAGGCCGATGAAACCGAAGGCAATTCTCATGCAAGCGATAACGGCCTTATCCGCTTAAACCGGTATATATCCAACGCCGGTATCTGCTCCAGACGTAAAGCTGATGAACTGATTGCCGCAGGTGTGGTATCTGTAAACGGTGAAGTGGTATCAGAACTGGGTTATAAAGTTGATCCGTCAAAGGATGTGATCCGTTACAACGGTGAAACCCTTAAGCGTGAAAAAATGGTTTATGTGCTGTTAAATAAGCCTAAAGACTATATTACGACAACGGATGATCCGCAGGAACGCCGTACTGTAATGCAACTGGTAGATAAAGCCAGTAAAGAACGCATTTACCCTATAGGCCGTTTGGACCGTAATACTACCGGTTTGCTGCTGATGACCAACGATGGTGATTTGGCCGATAAGCTTTCGCACCCCCGTAATAACATTACCAAAATTTACCAGGTAGAATTAAGTAAGAGCTTAACCCAAGGTGACTTAAATAAAATTGCTTTTGGTGTAGAACTGGAAGACGGCCTGATTAAACCCGACATGGTAACTTATGTGCAGGGTGGAAGCAAGCGTGAAATAGGCATACAAATTCACAGCGGTAAAAACCGTATTGTGCGCCGCATATTTGAGCACTTAGGCTATGAGGTAGTAAGGCTTGACCGTACCGTATATGCCAACCTGACAAAAAAAGACCTTCCGCGTGGCCGCTGGCGTTATCTGGATGAAAAGGAAATTATCCAATTAAAGCATCTGATTTAAAAAAAAACTATATAAAATTTAAAAAAAACTATATAAAACCGTAAGGGCGAAAGCAGAAGATATGATTCTTTGCTTTCGCCCTTTTTTGTTTAACTATCAGCCCGTTGATTCTTCTATAGCTTTACAGCCTGTTGTTCTTCTTGTTCCTTTCTCCGAAAAAATTTGTTTATTTGTTTTTAACGATAAACGTCTCAACTTATGAAGAAACTGTTTTTAGCAGTTGTGCTGCTGATGCCTGTACTGGTACATGCACAAAAAAATAAAAAGAAAGGCCCTACCAGTTATGATATGGTGATAGGCACGTACACCTCCGGTAAAGGTGAAGGTATTTATGTGTACCGCTTTTACCCTGAGAGCGGCCGCTTTGCTTACTTAAATAAAGCTACAGGTGTGGTTAATCCTTCTTACCTGTGCCTGTCGCCGGACAACAAATTTGTGTATGCCGTTAATGAACTGGATAAAAGCGGCGAGGTGAGTTCGTTCTCTTTTCAGCCGGCCTCCGGGCAGCTCACCTTCATTAATAAGCAATCGTCAGGGGGTGCTGCACCTTGCTTTATCACCGAGGACAAGGATGCAAAGCATGTGTTTGTAGCTAACTACTCCGGCGGCAGCGCCGCCGTGTTACCGGTAAATAGTGATGGTTCATTGGGCCCGGTGGCACAGTTGCTGCAAGACCAAGGCCATGGTGTAAACGCCGATAGACAAGAGAAGCCGCACGTGCACACTACAGCGCTTACGCCAGACAATAAATACGTACTTTACACCGACTTAGGTACCGACCGGGTGAATATTATGCGCTACAGAGCTTCACAACCACAACCGCTCAGCCCGGCCTCGCCGCCTTATGTTATCGTAACTGCCGGCAATGGCCCGCGGCACATTGCCTTTGCGCCCAACCACAAGTATATGTACCTGGTTACCGAAATGGGCGCTATCATTTATACTTATGCTTATGATAATGGTCATCTGAAGCAACTGCAATCGCAATCAATGTTGCCCGATGGTTTTACCGGCAACGGCGCTGCCGCTGCCGATGTGCATGTATCATCCGACGGACGGTTTTTATACGCCAGCAACCGTGGCGACGCGAATGAGATTATTGTGTATGCCATTAATCCAGAAAATGGGATGCTGACGTTTGTAGAGCGAAAATCAACTTTTGGTAAATCGCCACGTAACTTTGTGATTGATCCCACCGGAAAATACCTCATTGTGGCCAATCAGAACAGCGACAGTATCTACGAATACAAAATTAATACGGAGTCGGGGAAACTCACCCTTACCGGTAATCGCTTAGAAATTGGTAACCCCGTTTGTTTGAAATTCGCACCTGCGGAGTAGTAATGATTTCCTTGTCATTTCGACGAAGGAGAAATTTTCTACAGTAAAAAAGTATAGTTTAGAAGATTTCTCCTTCGTCGAAATGACAGGGCATAAATAAGAAAGCCAGCTTAATTTAAGCTGGCTTTCTCATTTATGTTGATATTTTATTATGCCTGCGGCTCTGTCGCCGTTTCTTCGGGGGCATCTTCTATAACTACACCCATGCTGCAGAACTTGTCGATACGTTCGTTTACCAATTGCTCAATAGGGTACTCTTTCAGCACTTTCAGGTCTTTCAGCAATTGCTTTTTTAATGTATTCGCCATAACTACCGGATCTTGGTGAGCGCCGCCCAGCGGTTCTTTAACAATACCGTCTATCAAGCGGTTCTTATACATTTCGGCCGAAGTTAGCTTCAATACCTCAGCAGCGCGCTCCTTGTAATCCCAGCTGCGCCACAAGATAGAAGAGCAGGATTCAGGCGAAATTACCGAATACCAGGTATGCTCCAGCATATATACGCGATCGCCGATACCGATGCCGATGGCACCGCCTGAGGCTCCTTCACCAATAATGATACAAATAACCGGAACTTTTAGCACCGACATTTCCAGCAGGTTGCGGGCAATAGCTTCACCCTGGCCACGCTCTTCAGCCTCCAGGCCCGGGAAAGCCCCGGGGGTGTCAATCAGGGTAATTACCGGTTTGTTAAACTTTTCGGCCATTTTCATCAGGCGCAGTGCTTTACGGTACCCTTCAGGGTTAGCCATACCAAAATTACGGTATTGGCGGTCCTTGGTATTTTTACCTTTTTGCTGCCCGATAAACATAGCCGTGTGACCGCCGATAGAACCAAAACCGCCGATAATAGCTTTATCATCGCCAAACGTACGGTCGCCATGCAGTTCAATAAAATCATCGCACATCATTTCGATATACTCCAAAGTGTAAGGCCGGTCGGGATGACGGGAAATTTGTACCTTTTGCCAGCCGGTTAAATGGGTATATAACTGCTTTTTGGTCTGGTCGAACTTATCTTCCAGTTCCTTCACAGTAGCCGACATATCCACCTTGGTTTTGTCCTCTACCTGCTTTACTTTATCTATCTGCTGCTGCAACTCAGCCAGCGGCTTTTCAAAATCAAACGTTATCTTCATACACTTATAAACGGGGCTGCTAAATTAATAAATCTAACTGTATATCAGTTGATATGGTATTTAATTTGCTCAAACTTAGTTAATTGCTTAGGCATAAGCACCTGCCGGGTCTGGTAACAGGCCATAAGTACGGCAGTGCGCATTTCGCCCTCATACAAACCGTAGCGGTTGCCGAAAAAAATCAATGAACCATCATTCAGCTGGTGGCCGGAAAACAGTTGATTCAGCGCTTTTTCATTTCGCGTTACCGACTGGCTGATTTCCAACTTCTTTAAATTCAGGGCTTCAATGATGGCGTTGAGTTTACCTAATTGCGTGTTATCCAGTTGAAGCTGTTTACGGTAAGCCATCACTTCATCGGGTAAAGGATAATGATACAGGGAAGCCGGCTTGGCCAGTTCATGAATCTCCATTCCATAGGGCATGCCTTTGTTAGCTATGGCAGCAATACTATCTTCAGGTAACGGATTACTTACGGAGGTGTTAACCTGTGCAGTTGCACGCAAGGCAAAAGCACATACAATGAATGTAATACTATACAGTAAACGCTTCTGCCGCATATCTGTTGTTTAAGTAAATATAGTCTATAAATCTATTGGCATTAGTATTGATGGTAGATACCTGGGTAATTTATAATTAAGTAAACATCACAACTATGAAAAAGAAAATTTTAGGCTTCGCCTTAGTAGCCTCATTGCTAAGTTCTGTATTAACCAGCTGTGTGGTACGCGGCGGCAGATATCATCATGGCGACCATGGTGGTCCGGACCACGGCGGTAATCACCGCGGTTACTAAACTATAAATTGAGAAGGCTGTTCTGATTAGAGAATGGCCTTTTTAATTTTGCTGCTATCCGCTTCACTTATATGAATAACAAAAAAGCACCTGCCTTAAAAGACAAGTGCTCAACGATTATATTATCTATAGTGATATTTATACTACTTTAACATTTACCGCATTAGGGCCTTTACGACCTTCTTCAACATCAAAAGTTACTTTGTCATTCTCACGAATCTGATCAATCAAACCGCTGGTATGAACAAACACATCACCACGGTTATCACTTTGTGAGATAAATCCGAAGCCTTTTTCTGTGTTGAAAAATTTAACTGTTCCTTCTTTTTTCATTGTATTATTATTAAGCCTGCAAGGTAGGTATTATAATCGATATATTTTTACTTTTACTAAAATACCTTAACGGCAGACCAATGCACTGCCATAAATACCAAATCAAACCTTATAGCTATATAATAAATCATAGTTATAAACGTTATCTTTATAACTTTCAGATACCACCTATCGTATTCAAGCACTATAAAGTTTAAAAACAAATTAAAATACTTTACTCCTGCAAGCGATAATTTTCTTCATTATAATAAATTACTCTTACTTTAGATACAAAAGCCAAATAAACCTTCTATATCAAACACTTAGACGTTGTCCGTTTTTCTGATAGGGTGATCTTTAAGCATAAATCATATTATCAGAAATATAATTTTTAAGATATCCACAATAGTCAAAGCAACCGGCATCTGTCCGATGACGGCCTAAGTTCTGACTATTTTAATATTTGTTAACACCAACGGACAATAATCAATGGCTTTTTTAGATTACGTATTACAAGTTCCTGCCTACGGGTGGAAGGACCAGCAAAACAACCTGGTTAAGCCCAGTGCCGGTCAGATTCTTAAAGAGTTCTTTTCCCGGTTAAACATCTTCAGCAACCGTAAAAACTGGCTGCCTTTTTTAGGATGGTTCCGGGTTTTGCTTTTAATTCCTTTCTTTATACTGTTCGTTTTTAAATTTTTCAGCATCGGTATGCTGGCTGCTGCCTTTATATACAGCATGATTATTATGGGTACCCATGGCACTATATGGCATCATCGTTTTTGCACCCATGGCGCTTATCGCTTTAAAAATAAATTCTGGCAATTGTTTACCCAGAATTTAACCCTTAAAGTGATACCCGAAGAAATTTATGTAGTGTCGCACCATGTACATCATTCAAAATCTGATCAACCTGGCGATCCTTACAATGCTGAAGCCGGCTTTTTGTATTGCTTTTTAGCTGATGTAAACCATCAGCCTATTGCTAAAAATTTATCCGAAGGCGATTATAATCGTGTAAAGCGGCTAATGAAGCATACTGGCGTACCAGGCAATACTTATCAGCAGTACCAAAAATGGGGCTCCTATGTAAATCCGCGCTATGAGTTACTGGCTTGGGTATTGAACTGGGCTTTCTGGTATCTTACTTTTTATTTATTAGGTGGCCATGCTTTGGCTTGCACTTTATTTGGCGCAGCGGGCTTTTGGGCAGTTGGTGTGCGTACCTTTAATTATGAAGGCCATGGAAAGGGCAAAGAAGTACAACGCGAAGGTATTGATTACAGCCAGAATGATAAATCCATTAACCAGCTTTGGCCGGGGTTTGTAGCCGGCGAGTGGCACAATAATCACCATTTGTTTCCGAAAAGCGCCCGTAGCGGATTTAAGCCCCATCAAGTGGATTTGGCCTGGTATTATATTAAAATGATGAGCTTATTAGGCGCCGTAAGCACCTACCGCGATTCAAAGAAGCAGTTTTATGAACAATATCATCGCCCATATCTGGAAAGCAAGGCGAAAGAAAAAATAGCCCTAAGACCACAGATAGTAAAGGCATAATGTAAAGCCCTGAGAATTTTAAATTACTCAGGGCTTTTTTGTTGAAATTAGGTTTACATTTTATAAATCGGTGATGGCTTTAAAACGCGGTACCAGTAGTTTCATCAGCGTCCAAGCTGTAAGGTAAGCCAATGCACATACCGCAAACATAATGGCATAAGCAGTATGCGGGGTTTGTGCATAATAATCGGTTAAGCGCCCGGCTAATTGCTGCACCAATACACCACCTATGCCGCCGGCCATTCCACCGATACCGGTAACCGAACCAACAGCGCGTTTAGGAAACATGTCAGATACGGTAGTAAACAAATTGGCAGACCATGCCTGATGTGCTGCTGCCCCTATACAGATCACCATAACCGCCAGTGTTACTGCCAAATGACCAAAATGATTTGCATTGCCCAGGTATTGTGTTGACAACAGGCTTACCGGCAAAACAGCAATAATGAGCATAGCCGTCATACGCGATTGATATACTTCTACGCCTTTACGGATAAACAGCATAGGCAGGCTTCCACCAAACACACTGCCTAAAATAGCAACACCATATACAACAAAAGTAGGCAGCATTACCTGATGCCCTGTCATTCCGAACTGCTTCTTTAAATAATCGGGCAGCCAGAACAACAAAAACCACCATATACCATCTGTCAAAAATTTGCCGGTAAAAAAAGCCCAAGTTTGCCGGTAGCCAAACAGTCTCTTCCAGGAGATTTTCTCACGCAAGGCTACATCTTCGGAGGGGGCTGCATGTATAACTAAATCATCGCTATGGATGTAATCGTATTCGGTTTTGCCAAGTACCGGTGTATTGGCAGGGGAATTATAAATTAAAAACCAGAAGGCCAGCCATATAAACCCTATGCCACCGGTAAACAAAAAAGCAAGCTTCCAACCCTGAGCATAACCAAAATACACCAGGCACCAGGGCACGAAAAGTGAGGCTATCATAGCACCGATGTTAGAGCCGCTATTAAAAATGCCTGTAGCCAGCGCCCGCTCTTTTTTAGGAAACCATTCAGCTACTGTTTTTATAGAAGCCGGAAAATTACCGGCTTCGCCAATGCCAAATAAGCTGCGTATCGCCACATGCACTACCACACTGCTGCCGGCAAAGGCATTTAGCATACCAAAAGCCGACCACACAATTAATGACAGAGCCAAACCGAGTTTGGTACCGATACGGTCAATTAACCAACCTGCTAAAATGGTACACCCTGCATAAAAACCGGTAAAAAAAGAAGTAACATCGGCATATTGCAAATTGGTCCAACCAAAGCCGCCCTTTGCTACCGGCGAACAAAAAAATTCTTTGAGGTAGCTGATGACCTGCCGGTCCATGTAATTAATGGTGGTGGAAAAAAGCAGTAAAGCTGCAATCAGCCACCGGTAATTACCCATTTTAACCGTCATACAGGTTAGAATTAATGAATTAAATCATTTATTTGGTCATTTGTACTAACTGTAAAGCTATCTGCGTATCTCTGTAGAGCTGATCATACTGCTTTTCTTCCAGTACTCTTTTACTGATGAGTTTACTGCCCATCCCTACCGCACATACACCTGCATGAAACCAGGTAGTAATATTATGC
>CAXTCH010000092.1:0-10107 GCA_964241945.1 uncultured Mucilaginibacter sp. | reverse complement strand
AGAGAACTTGATAGCGCCGTAACGGTTATTCTTATCGCGGTAAATCATACTTACGCCGGTAATTTTTTTAATGTCGGCAATTTCACGGATAGGCACTTTGTTGCCCCCTAAAGTGGGTACGCGCAAGTCGCCGATAGAAGTGGCGTTGCGACGGAAATCTTCTGGGTAACGAATGCGCAGATCAAACTTACGTTCGCCTTCATAAATCTGGGTAGCGGCCTTACCGCCAATGGCCATTTCAATTACGGCATTGGCATCGGCGGCGGTTACGCCATACTGGGCCATTTTTTCCTGATTCAGGTTAATCTGCAACTCGGGCTGACCCATATTGCGCAGAATACCCAGGTCGCTGATGCCCTGTACGCCTTTTAATATTTTGTAAATACGCTCTTCCTGGCTTTCAATGTAAGGGTAACTATCGCCAAACATTTTTACTACGATGGACCCTTTAACACCCGATACCGCTTCCTCTACGTTATCCGAAATCGGTTGTGAAAAGTTTAAGTCGATACCCGGAAACACGTCCAGCTTTTTCTGCATACGGCGAATCAGCTCTTCCTTGGTTTCCTTACGTTTCCAATCGTCTTCAGGATAAATATCTACGTGGAACTCAATATTATAGAACCCGGTAGCATCCGTACCGTCATTAGGGCGGCCTGTTTGCGACATTACCTGCTTCACCTCATCAAAACTCAGGAATATCTTACGCATCTGGTTGGCCAGTGTAACCGACTGCCCCAATGAGGTGCTCAGCGGACCGGTAGCACGTACATAGATAGAGCCTTCATTTAGCTCCGGTAAAAACTCTGTACCTAACAGGGTAAAGCAGCCTAAGCTCACCAGCAAAGCCACCATAGCTGTAATAAATACTACGGTACGGTTTCTGAAACATAATTCATAAAACCGGATGGCATTGCGGGTAATAAACTCAACAAAAATGTTGTGCTTTTCACGTACATCTTTTTTAAGCAGCATACTGGCTAATGCCGGTACAAAGGTAAAGGTGAGCAATAGCGCGCCCAGTAAGGCGAAGCTCAAAGTCCAGGCCAGTGGCGAGAACATTTTACCTTCCACTTTCTGGAAACTGAAGATAGGCAGCAAACCGGTGATGATGATCATTTTGGCGAAAAAGATACCCTTACCATTGACCAGGCAGGCGCGGCGTATCATGCTCAGCTTGCTCAGCTTGTTAAAGTTTTCCATACCTATTTCATGCGCCCGGTGGTCGAGCACCACGAATATTCCTTCCACCATTACCACTGCCCCGTCTATGATGATACCGAAGTCGATAGCACCCATAGAAAGCAGGTTGGCCGACATGCCCTTCAAAGTCAAACAAATAAAGGCAAACAGCAACGCCAGCGGGATAATTACCGCCACAATAACGGTAGTACGCCAGTCGGCCATAAACAGGAACACAATAACCGTTACAAACACAATACCTTCGGCCATATTATGTAATACGGTATGGGTAGCAAAATCTACCAGGGTTTCGCGGTCATAAAATGTATTCAGCCTTACATCATCAGGTAAAATATTGGTGTTGAGCTCATGCAGCTTTTCTTTCAAAGCTGCAATTACTACGCTGGGGTTTTCGCCTTTGCGCATTACCACAATGCCCTCTACCACATCAGGGTCCATGTCGCGGCCCACCTGGCCCAGGCGCGGCAAAGCGCCCTCGGTAACTTCGGCAATGGTTTTTACATAGATGGGAATACCATTTACGTTATTCACCACAATGTTTTTAATCTCGTTGATGTTGTTCAGCAAGCCTATACCCCGCACCACATACGCCTGTCCGGCCTGCTCAATTACGTCGCCGCCTACGTTGACGTTGCTTTTGGATACCGCATCGTACAACTGTAACGGGGTAATACCGTATTGCACCGACTTTTGCGGGTCAACGGTAATCTGGTAGGTTTTTACTTCACCGCCAAAGCTGTTCACATCGGCCACACCCGGCACGGCACGAATTTCCCGGCTGACAATCCAGTCCTGAATGGTTTTCAGTTCGCGTACCGAGTGGCGGTTGCTGCTGAGCGAATAGCGGTAAATTTCGCCGGTGGGGCCATAAGGCGGCTCAATTTCGGGGTTGATGGCATCCGGCAGGTTGGCATCATCAATGTGGTTGTTTACCTGCAGACGGGCAAAATTGTAATCTACCCCGTCATCGAAAGTAATTTTTACCACCGACAAGCCAAATAAGGAAGACGAGCGGACGCTGGTTTTCTTTTCCGCCGGGTTCATGGCAATTTCAATAGGGCGGGTTACAAATTTTTCCACCTCCTCGGCGCTCCGGCCGGGCCACTGGGTAATAATGGTTACCGAAGTGTTGGTTACATCCGGAAAAGCATCAATAGCGATGTTTTTGAAGCAGATGTAACCTGCTACCGCGATTAACAGGGTAACAAAGAATACAAAATATCTGTTTTTGAGTGCAAAGGTCAGCACTCCTTTTATGAAACTATTCATTTGGGGTATTGGCTAAAAATTAACCGTTTAGTCTTTTAAAGACTCGTACAAGTACAGTTGGCGCGAAGCAACAATGCGGTCGCCGGGCTTCAATCCTCCGCTGATATAAGCCTTATCTTCTACACGCTTGGCAATTTTAATAGGCTGAATATGGGCCTTGGCTTTGCCGTCTACCACCACTACGTAATTACTGTCGTTATCAAACACAATTCCGCGGGTGCTGATGACCGGCAGCGACTGGCCCGATTTGGCCTGTATGCGTACATTGGCAAACATCTGGGGCTTTAACAAAGCGCCGGGGTTCGAAATTTCTACCCGCGCCTTTACCACTTTATCATCGGGGTCAAGCACATCATAAATTTTGTTGATATGGCCATTAAATACTTTATCGGGATAAGACAAGGTGGTGATGCTTACCGGATCGCCGGTTTGCACGCTGGAAATATCCGACTCATAAATATTTACCAGTACATATACATCCGAAAGGTCGGCAACGGTAAACAGGGGCTGGCTGTTATCGGTACGCACCTGCATACCGTTGGTAATATTTTTATCTACCACATAACCGCCAATCGGCGTTTTTACTTCATAACCCTGGCCGTTAGTTTTGTTGATACCAACCACGGCATTGGCACGGCGGTTTTCCGCCTGGGCTTTCTCATAGTCGGCCTGTGCCTGCTCTACATCTCTTTGCGATGCCAAACCGCTTTTATACAAGTCCTGAGCGGCTTGGTAGGCCCGCCGGCTGCTGCGCACATCGGCTCCGGCCGATACCACATCTTTAGAAAAGCCCGCCTCTTCAGCACTTTTAAGTATAGCCAGGGTTTGGCCTTTGCCCACTACGTCCCCCAGGTTTACGCGTACATCCTGCGCTATACCGCTCACCAGCGGAAATACCTTTACCATTTTGTTTTCATCAGGCGCTACGCTGCCGGTCAGGGTGATTTCACCTAAGGCGTTAGCTTCCTTCACGGTGTCAATAACCAGGCTGTTCAGGAATGAATCAGTAATATGAAACTTCTCGTCTTTCTGCTCTTCTTCAGCCGCATGGTGGGTGCAGCTTTGTAATGAAGCGCCTGCAGCGCCCATGAGTACAGCAACCGTAAATACTTTATATTTATTGAGTGACATGTCTTAAAAAAATAAGGGGTTATTGTTTGTTATAAAATGGGGTACCAGTAAGAAAGTTGATTTGCTCAAGTGAGTTTACCCTGCTTTGCTGCAGGTTATTGAGTTGTAGCGTATTGTTTTTATAAGAGTCATAAAAATCCAGAAACTCCAGCAGGCTGATATTTCGTTTCTGATAATTATCGAACACACCTCTGATCAGGCGGTTAAAATCCTGCTTAAAGTTAGGATCGAAGCTATTGTACAAGCCTTCCAGCCGTAAGGCGCCTTTATAATAGGTGGTTAATTGGTTTTGTAATATATCCTGCTGGTTTTGCAGCTGCACCTTGCTTTGGTCAATGGCAATGCGGGCCTGTTTAATGCCGCCTTGGTTGCGGTTGAAAAAGGGCAGGTTAAAATCGATGCCGGCTGCCAAAAAGTTTTGCCCTACTGAACCAGCACGGTCATACCCCAGCGATAAGCTAAAATCGGGCACCGCCTGCGCCTTTTGCAATTGCAGATTCACATTGTTGTAATCAATTTGTGATTGCGCCAGTTTCAGGTCGGCGCGGTTGGTATAAGCCGAGTCCAGTAGTTGCTGGAAAGGTACACTGCTTACGCTTTGCTTATCCGTATCTGAATTATATTGAGGCACGATGTAAGCATTGGGATTAGCTTTCAGCAAAGTTCTTAATTCATTTTGCGTGGTGTCAATAGAAGAAAGCAAGCCATTATATTCGGCCTGCAACGAATAGAGTTGTGACTGGATACGCAGCACTTCTTTCTCCGCAATATTGCCCTTGGCATACTGTGCTTTAAAGGCTCCCAAAATATGAGTCAGTGAGTTGATCTCCTGGTTATATACTTTTGAGGATTGCTCCTGAAAATAAACCGTATAAAAGTCGCTCCGCAGGGTGTACTTCAAAGTACGCAATAAATCGAAAAACTGGTAGCGCGCCTGTTGTACACCAATTTTGGCCAGCTGAATATTTTTGTTTCGCTTACCTGCGGTTTGTATCAGCTGCGAAATGCCGGCGGTTTGCTCACTATAGGGGTTGGTACCGTTGGTACGATCACGGGTGCCCGCAATACCGTTACTGAAGTTAACATCGGGATTAGGAAACAGACGGGCGGTAATGATTTGCGCATTGGCATTATCAATATCGTACCGCTGGATAATCAGCTGCAGGTTGTTTTGCAAAAACTGACTTTCAACTTGCGGTAAGGTTAAACGAAGGGTGTCAGTTTGTACGGCTTGAGCACTGGCGCCAAGGCATAGGAAGCCCAAAACTACAGTTAGTTTAATAAATCGGGGTATCTTAAAAATCATGAAGTTAACTAGTAAATAATCCTAGAAAAACGTTTTAATAAAATGCAACATCTTTTACTAAAGACGCAAAAGTATACTAATAATTCTTTAATACCACTAACGAATTAAAAATCTGTTAAATATTTACTAATTAGGTTTTAGTACGATTCTAATTGTGTTTTTACTTTATGTTAACAATTGTACGTAAGCAGCAGCCTATGGGTTAGGTAAGCGCATGTAAGGCAGGTTGAGTGCAAATAAAAAAAGCCCCTCTAAATAATTCAGAGAGGCCTTTTAAAGTAATATTAAACGATTAATTACCTGGTTGTCGGATCGGTTTTGCGATAAGCCCAGCCAAAAATGAGCGGAAATACCCATAAGCTGAATATCATGGCGCACAGGATGCCGCCAATAACTACCCGGGCCAGCGGCCGGGAACTTTCGGAACCGATACCATGCGATATCGCTGCCGGAAATAAACCAATGGCTGCCATCAGCGCCGTCATCATTACCGGGCGGATGCGGGAATTTACCCCTAATTTGATGGCCGTGTACAGCGCCTGTGTTCCGCCCGTCATGCTTTCGAGGTTTTGCTTAAATATGGTAATCAGCAATACCCCATCCTGAATACAGATACCAAACAAGGCAATAAAACCAATACCTGCCGAAATACTAAAGTTAGTACCGGTGATAAACAGCGCCAGTATGCCGCCCACAATAGCAAATGGTACGTTCAAAAATACCAGCGCAGCATCTTTTACATCACCAAACATGACGAACAGCAGGAAGAAAATAAGCACTAAACTGATAGGCACCACTTGTGCCAGCCGTTTGGTGGCACGCTGCTGGTTTTCAAAATCGCCCTGCCATTCCAGGCGGTAGCCGCGTTTTACGTGTACCTGCGCAGCTACTTTTTTCTGCGCCTCCGATATTACGCTACCCATATCGCGCCCGCGAATAGAGAATTTTACGGTGGCATAACGCTCGTTGCCGTCCCTGAAAATCAAACAGGGCCCTGTTTTCTGACTGATGGCAGCAATTTCATTCAGGGCAATTTTGGCCCCGCCCTCCGTGGGCACCAGCAGGTTGCCGATATCATCCGGCGTTTTCCGGAACTCGGGTGGAAAGCGTACCCGGATATCAAAAGTGCGCACCCCTTCATATAAAGTAGAGGCTGCCTGTCCGCCGATGGCCATGGAGATGACCGAGTTGGCATCGGCCGTAGCTACGCCATATTGCGCCATTTTTTGCTGGTCAAGGCTGATGTCTAACTCGGGCAAACCGATACTTTTCAGTACACCTAAGTCTTCTACCCCGCGTACCGTTTTTAATATTTTATATACGGCGTTCACCCGGTTTTCCATGTAGTTGAGGGAATCGCCATACACTTTTACCACGATGGAGCCCTTCACCCCCGACACCGCTTCTTCCACATTATCCGAGATGGGTTGTGAAAAGTTGAGATCAGCGCCCGGAATTTTGGAGAGCTTGGCATTCATCTGACCGATTAATTCTTCTTTCGAAATTTTAGGCTTCCAGTCTTCCTCCGGGTACATAATAACGTCGAACTCGTTGTTATAAAAGCCGGCCACATCAGTACCGTTATCCGGCCGGCCGGTTTGCGATACGGCATATTTTACCTGCGGGAAAGTCATGAGAATGGAACGTACCCGTTTGGACACCGCCACCGAAGGGTCTAAAGCTACGCTATACGGCAGCTGCACCCGCAGCCAAATGGAGCCCTCGTCCAGCTCGGGTAAAAACTCACTTCCCAAAAAGGTGAATGAAAACAGCCCGATCACCATGGCTAGCAGCGATACCGTTACCACAATCTCTTTATGCTTGAATGAGCGCACAAACCCGCCCAACATAAATGAGGTAAGGCCGTGTACAATCGGGTTGTGCTTTTCGTGCACGTTTTTACGCAGCAGCATACTAATCAGCACCGGCACCAGGGTAAGGGTAGTAATCAGCGCACCCAGCAAGGCAAAACCCAGGGTATAGGCCAACGGCGAAAACAGCTTGCCTTCTACCTTCTGAAAAGCGAAGATGGGCAGCAAGCCGGTAATGATAATCAGCTTGGCAAAAAAGATGGCTTTGCCCAACACCGCGCCGCTGTTCCTGATGAGGCCCAGTTTAATGCGCTTGTTAAAGCGCTCCATTCCCATACTGGCTGCCTGATGGTCGAGGATAACAAACATCCCTTCCACCATTACTACCGCCCCGTCTATGATGATACCAAAATCCACAGCACCTAAAGACAACAAGTTGGCCGACATGCCCATCAGGTGCAGGCAGATGAAGGCAAACAGCAAAGCCAGCGGAATAATCAGCGATACAATCAGCGTGGTACGCCAGTTGAACATAAACAGTGATACCAGCAGCGTTACCAGTAAAATGCCTTCCACCAGGTTATGCAATACGGTATGCGTAGCATAATTGATGAGGTTGGTACGGTCGTAATACGGAATGATCCGGGTATCCTCGGGCAGTACATCGTTATTAATCTTTTCAATTTCAGCCTTGAGCGCCGTTACTACCTCGGTAGGGTTTTCGCCTTTGCGCATTACAATAATGGCTTCCACCGCATCCGGGTCATCCGTTATGGTACGGCGACCGTTCTCATGTTCAATAGCATCACTGCGGCCTACCCAGCCCAAACGCGGCAGGTTTGATATTTCCACATTGGCTACATCCCTTACCAAAACAGGTACGCCGTTATTGTCAGACACCAAAATGTTTTTGATTTCGTTTATGTCGCGCAGTAAGCCCAAGCCACGTACGGCAAAGGCCTGGTTGTTCTGCACAATCATATCGCCCCCTACATTGATGTTGGTTTTCTGCACGGCGGTAAATACATCCAGCGGAGAAATACCCAAAGTGGCCAGCTTATGCGGGTCGACGGTAATTTCATACGCTTTGGTTTTGCCGCCAAAGCTGTTGATATCGCCAATGCCCGGAATGGCGCGCAGGCGGCGGTCAATCACCCAGTCCTGAATAGTTTTCAGTTCACGCACATCACGCACCGAACTTTTCAGTGTGTAGCGAAAAATTTCACCCGTTGGACCAACCGGCGGCTGCACCGATGGCGAAATACCATTGGGCAGGGTAGCATTCTGCAGCAGGTTCATCACCTGCTGACGGGCTTCGGGATCTTTTACCCCATCGTCGAAAATTACTTTTACATAGCTGAGCCCAAAAATGGTGGACGAACGCAAACTGGTTTTATGCTGAACGGGATTTAAAGCAATCTCGATAGGAATGGTAACCAGCTTTTCTACTTCCTCGGCGCTTTGGCCTGGCCATTGGGTAATAATATCAATCTCTGTATTAGTTACATCGGGGAATGCCTCGATAGGCATCTGGCTGAAGGTAATCATACCCCCTATTACCAATGCAACCGCCAGAGCGATAATTAAATATCTGTTTTTTAAAGAGAATCCTATGATTCCCCTAAGCACCTTATTCATTAGCTGTAAGGATAAATATGCAGGATTAGCTGTTTAATGAACCGTAAATAAGCAGGGCGTTTGAAGCCACTATGCGCTCGCCGGGACTTAGGCCGTTTTTGATGTAGGTAGTTTTACCATTGGTGCTGAGCACATCTACCGGTCGCAGCAGCACATGCCCTTTATTATCGCGCAGCACAATTACATAGTACTGGCTGTGGTCAAAAATTAAATCGCTGCTGGAGATGGAAATGGCCTGCTGATTTTCAGTGTTGTTTACCGAAACGGTGGCAAACATCTGCGGCTTCAGCAGGTAGCCGGGGTTATCCAGTACCACGCGCATTTTCATTACCTTGGTGGTAGGGTCAAGCACGTTCATCATTTCGCTTACCTTGCCTTTAAACACACGGTCGGGGTAAGCTAAGGTGGTTACATCGGCATCGTCGCCGGTGTGCACTTTATTGATATCTTCCTCGTACACGTTGGCTTCTACCCATACATTTTTCAGATCGGATACCACGTACAGCGGCTGGTTATTATCGGTACGAATAGCCATACCGGCGGTTACATTTTTTTGCACGATAAACCCACTCACCGGCGACTTGATGGTATACTGCCCGTTGGTGCTGTTGCCGTTGATATTTAATATACGGCGGGCGGCGGTAAGCGCAGCCACCGCCTGGTCATAGTTGCCCTGCGCGCTGGTAACATCTACCTGTGAGGCCAAACCGCTTTTAAATAAATCTTTCTGCTGCTGCAACTGGGTCGAAGTTACCCGCACATTGGTTTCGGCTTGGGCCAGCGAGTTGTCATAGTTAGCAACCTCGCCGCTCTTGATATTGCCTAAAGACTGCCCGGCGTTAATGTAATCGCCGAGGTTAACGTTTACATTTTGTGCCGCACCGCTCACCAGCGGATAAATGTTGGCCACTTTATTGGCGTTAAAATCCACCACGCCGTTAAACTTCAGTGCATCCGTAATATTGGATGTTTTCACCGTGTCGATTACCAGGGTGTGCATCAAAGAATCGGAAAGCACATAGGGCTGCTGCGACTCTTCGGGCGCGGGCTGCTTGCACGAGCACAGGTTGAGCAGCACTGCGGCTGCCGATGCCGCAAAGCTGTATTTGTTAAATATGCTGTTCATTTACGTATTTTAATAGGGATATTTTTATTGCTGATTGAAAAAGAAAGTGCCGGTTACATAGTTAAGCTGCTCGAGCGAATTGGCCCGGCTGTACTCCAGGTTATTCAGCTGCAGCGTACTGGTTTTAAAAGAATCATAAAAGTCCAGAAACTCCAGCAGGCTGATGTTGCGTTTTTGATAGTTGAGAAATACCTGCTGTATCAGGTGCGTATAATCGCCTTTAAACTTGGGGTCCAAGCTGTTGTATAGCGCTTCGAGGCGCATGGCGCCGCGGTAATTGGTTGCTACATCGTTTTCCACCTGGTTTTGGATGTTTTGCAGTTGCACCTTGCTTTGATCGATGCCGATGCGGGCCTGCTTAATGCCGCCCTGGTTGCGGTTAAAGAAAGGCAGGTTAAAATCAATACCGGCCGCCAGAAAGTTTTGCCCTACCGAGCCTGCACGGTCATACCCCAGCGATAAGCTAAAATCGGGCACCGCCTGCGCCTTTTGCAATTGCAGGTTGGCATTGTTATAATCCACATTAACACCGGCCAGGCGCAGGTCATAGCGGTTTATGTAGGCCGAGTCGAGCAGTCGCTGGTAGGGTACCGACGCTACTATATTTTTATTGGTAAAGGCGC